>JANXSC010000386.1 GCA_025352845.1 Opitutaceae bacterium | reverse complement strand
AAGGGTCCGCCGGCACCCAGTCTCTCAAATCCGGCGGCCGCAGCAGCGGGGTGTCGCGGTCGATATTCACAAATTTCGGCATACCATTGCATAGCAATAATTAGGCCAGGTATGCGGCTAAGTCCGACAGGCTGCTAGGGGTTTCGACGGATCGCGGCGAAGCTGCGTGGCGAAGGCTGGAGCGTCGGCCGGAAGCAGGTGCAGCGGCTGCGCCGGTCCGAAGGGCTGCGCGTGCCCCCGCCGCGTAAGCGCCCGATGCGCCGCGGTGAGTCGACCGGGCTGCCGACGCATGCCGACCACCGCGGCCACGTCTGGACGTGGGACTTCATCGCGGACACCACGGTCCACGGCGGCGCCCTGCGCATGCTCACCGTGCTCGACGAATACACGAAGGAGGTGCATGTGCTGCGACCGGAGCGCCAGATCGGATCGCAGGACGTGATCGCGCTGGTGCGGGAGGCGATCGCCGTCCACGGCGCGCCACAGTTCATCCGCTCCGACAACGGGCCGGAGTTCATCGCCAAGGACCTTCAGCGCTGGCTGCCCGACCAAAACATCAAGACTCTCTATATCACGCCCGCGAGCACGTGGGAAAACGGCTTCGTCGAGTCGTTTCATTCCCGCTTCCGCGACGAGTGCCGCAATCGCGAGCAACTCTGGACTCTCTCCGAGGCGCGCGTCGTCATCGAAGACTTCCGCCAGGAATACAACGCCGAGCGTCTGCACAGCTCGCTTGGCTACCAGTCGCCGCAACGCTTTGTGGCGAAAACCATCTTACCAATCCCGGGCTCCGGACCGGACCGCCAAGCCGCACCCGCGTGCCAGTGAGAGGGTCGGCGTTGGGCAGACGCTGAAGATATTATATTACTAAAGTAATATAGACTATAGAGCCAATGGAAACATTATATATATCCGTATTTAAGCTCTTTGAAAGCGGTGCTAAACGGGGAATCGTATCCGTGGTGATAAATTCAAAAGCGTAACTATAAAGCGATGCCAAATGAGGCGGTTGCAACCGAGGCAACAATCAATGCTGAGGTGCGCGCGTTCTTCGAACATCCCTTCCACATCGTGAAGAATCTCTTTCGGCACCGGAAGACGCGGGATCGCGGACTGGCGAAAAACGCGCCCCAACTCCACACGCTCTTCGGTCTGGCCAACGTGCTGCTCGCCGCCCGCCGGGGCGCGGCGGGGAAATCGCCGCCGCCGCGCTCTCCCCCGCGTCGCGCCGCACTGCGCCACGTCCTGATTTTACGCCACCGCCGCCTGCGCCCTCCTGCCAATTCGCAAAACCTGAAAGCTGGCTTTATTCAGCGCTTCCCTAAGACTTGCCACACCACCGCCGATTAGCGTTCTGGACCAATGTGTGGGACATGCCTGCCGCGAGCATCGCCGAACGCTACCGGTAGCGCTGCAAATCGAACTGTTTTTCCGCTGGATCAAAGAAAACCTGCGCCTCCGCTCCTTCTACGGGACTTCGCCCAACGCGATTCGGGTCCAAATCTGGACGGCCATCCGCGCTTACCTCGCCACCGCGCTCGCCCGGAGTAACTATAAAATCACTACAAATCTGACGACTTTTCTCCAAGTCCTTTCGCCACACGCTTGTTCACGAGTTCCTCTCAACCAGCTCTTTTCCAATTACCATACAAGCCCGCCAAGCTTTAACAGGGTGCTGAAAAAGTCCGAGCCCGTTTGAACGTGGAGCGCTGATACGCGTCGAAGTGGCCTGCGCGGAAACAAACAAAAGCAGGTGGAGATCGGCGGGCGATTCAATGTCGAGGATCGGATCGATCCGCAGCATCCGATTCGGGAGATCAGGCGGCAGTGCGACTTGGCGTTGCAGGCGCTGAGCGAGCATTTCGACGAGATCGGCGCCGCCCACGGCCGCCCGTCGACCCCGCCGGAACGGTTGCTGAAGGCGAAAGTGCCGCTGGCGCTCTACTCGGTGCGCTCGGACCGGATGTTCTGTGAGCGGCTGAACTACAATCTGCTGTTTCAGTGGTTTTTGGACATGAACCCGTCGGAGGCGGCGTTCGACGCGTCGCCGTTCAGGCAGAACCAAACGCGGCTGATCCAGCACGAGGTGGCTGACCTGTTCTTCTCCGAGGTGGTGGATGTCGGACGACATTCTGAATCCAGCCTGACGACATTCAGGAACCAGCACTGACGCCGGGGTTTTGAAGCGCCGTTGGTCTGCGCGTTGGAGAGGCTCGGAGCCCACGCGGGCCCATGATAACCGAGCAACAATACCAACGA
>JANXSC010000634.1 GCA_025352845.1 Opitutaceae bacterium | reverse complement strand
CGACGTTGCTGGCGCCGTAGCGACCGAGGCGGAAGAAGCCGTCGCGCAGCTGCGAGGTGGAACTGAAACCGCGGAGATTGAAACCGCCGCCGACATCGAGGCCGGTGAAGCCGCCGATTTGGATGACGTTGTCGGAGAGTTCGAAGATGCCAAAGTCTTCGAAGAATTCGCTCGTGATGACGTTCACCGTGTAAGGCAGATCGATGATTTTCGTCTTCACGCGGCTACCCGTCATCGTCTCGGAAGCGATGTAGCCGCGATCGCTTTCGGCGCTGACAGAAAATTCCGAGAGCTTGATTACGTCTTCGCCGGATTTGGCGGCGCTGACGGTTTGGGCCAGCAGCGATCTGGTTGGGAGGATGGCGAGCGCCAAGAGCGCACAAGCGGAGGATTTGTTCAGTCGCAGGGTCATGGGTTTGGTTGGGTTGGTCAGCGAAAAAGGCGGGAGAGTTGGCGCGAAAGCTCGGAAAACGTGGCCGGTTTGACGCCCGTTGCAACGCAGGAGTAATAGTTATTATCAGCTTCCCTGCCCCCGGACAGTGGCGGCGTTTTGGTTGCGCCGACAACCTCAGGATTGCGTCGGCGCAGTCGGCCCACCACGTTGACGACGCATGTCCACTTTCGCCGCCGCTCCGTTCGATCGCTTCTCGGTCCCCGATGAGGGCGGCCACTTCGGCCGCTATGGCGGCGTGTTTGTGCCGGAGACGCTGATAACGGCCCTGCAGGAACTCGGCGCGGCCTACGACACGGCGCGCGGCGACCCGAAGTTTCAGCAGGAGCTGCAGCACCATCTCAAGGAATTCGCGGGCCGGCCGACCGAGCTGTATTTCGCCGCGCGCCTGACCGAGCACTGCAACGGGGCGAAAATTTACCTGAAGCGCGAGGACCTGCTGCACACCGGTGCGCACAAAATCAACAACGCGCTCGGGCAGGCCTTGCTCGCGCGCCGCATGGGAAAGAAGCGCGTGATCGCCGAGACGGGCGCGGGCCAGCACGGTGTCGCGACGGCGGCGGTGTGTGCGAAATTCGGGCTTGAGTGCGTGGTTTACATGGGAGCCGTCGACATGGAGCGGCAGGCGCTGAACGTGTTTCGGATGCGGCTCATGGGCGCGGAGGTCCGCGGCGTCGAGGCCGGCCAGAAAACACTGAAAGAAGCGATCAACGAGGCGATGCGCGACTGGGTCACCAACGTCCGCGGGACCCATTACATCCTCGGTTCGGCGCTCGGTTCGCACCCCTATCCGATGATGGTGCGCGATTTTCACCGTGTGATCGGGCAGGAAGTGCGCGTGCAAATCCTGGCGCGCGAAGGCCGCCTCGCCGACGAGATGATCGCCTGCGTGGGCGGCGGTTCGAACGCCATCGGCTTCTTCCACGAATTCCTCGAGGACACGCAGGTGCGCCTCATCGGGGTCGAGGCCGGCGGCCGCGGCATCAAGCGCGGCGATCACGCCGCGCGTTTCGAGGGCGGCAAGCTCGGCGTCTTGCAGGGCTGCAAGACCTACATCCTCCAAAACGACGACGGCCAGATCGAGCTCACGCACTCGGTGAGCGCCGGCCTCGACTACGCCGCGATCGGGCCGGAGCACGCCTTCTACCGCGACCGCAAGCGCATCGATTTCGCCTACGCCTATGACGACGAGGTGATGGAGGCGTTTCAGCTTTGCTCGCGCCTCGAAGGCATCATCCCCGCGCTCGAGAGCACGCACGCGCTCGTGCACGGCTTCAAGCGGGCGAAACAAATGCGCCGCGACGAAATCATGATCATTAATCTCTCCGGCCGTGGCGACAAGGACGTGAACCAGGTCGCGAAAATTCTGGGTGTGAAGCTATGAAAAGCATGACCGGCTACGGCCGCGCGACGGCCGCCATTGAAAATCTCTCCCTCACGGTGCAGGTGAGCTCGGTGAACCGGAAGACGCTGGATCTCACGATCGCGCTGCCGGAGCAGTGGGAGAGCATGGAGCCGGCGATCGGCGAGCTGGTGCGGAAGCATGCGTCGCGCGGCAAAGTGCATGTGGACATCGAGGTCACCGGCGACAAATCCGTGCCGCAGGCGACGTGGGACGAAGCGGCGGCGGCGGCGCTACTGGAGCAGCTACAGATTTTCGCGCTGCGGCAGGGAGTGGAATTTCGCCCGACCACGGATTTGCTCTGGCAGGTCGTGAACTCCCAGCGTCGCACGACCGATTTTCCGACCGCTGATGTCGCGCAGACGACGGTGATGGAAACGATCACGACCGCGTTGCGCTCGTTTGCCGCGATGCGGGCGAAGGAAGGTGAGGCGCTGATGGTGGACTTTATCAGGCGGAGCGAGCTGCTGCATCGCAACGTCGAGGCGATTGCGACGCGTGCGCCGACAGTGCCGGCGAACTATCGCGAACAATTGATGAAGCGCCTGCGCGACGCCAGCCTCGAGCTCGACCTGAACGACGAGCGCGTGCTCCGCGAGATCGCGCTCTTCGCGGACCGTTGCGATGTGACGGAGGAAATCACGCGGCTGCGCAGCCACTTCGAGCAATTCGCCGCGCTCCTGAAATCCGACGGCGAGATCGGCCGGAAGGCGGAATTTATTCTTCAGGAGATCGGCCGCGAGGTGAACACCATCGGCAGCAAGGCCAACGACCTCACGATCGCGCGCGCGGTGATTGAGCTGAAAAACGAACTCGAGCGCGTGCGCGAGCAGATCGCCAACGTGGAGTAGGGATCGCGCCAAGCTCGAAGGCGCAGAATTCAGACAGGAAATTCAAAAAGCCAGAAAGCCATGAGGCGTCATCTGGATTGCCTGTTTGATTCCTGGATTTCTGGCTTCTGAATATCTTCCGGTCGCGCCCGAAGCCTTGGCCTATTCGCGGTTCGAATCATTTCGGCGCGCGCAGCGACTGCAGCACGTAGAGGATCACACCCACGCAGATGCCGGAGTCGGCGACGTTGAACGTCGGGTAGATGTAGCTGCCGAAATGCAGGTCGATGAAATCGATTACGTGGCCGTGCAGCAGGCGGTCAATCAGGTTGCCGACGATGCCGCCGCAGAGGAGGCCGAAGCACACTTGGGCGACCGGTTGCTTTAGTCCGAGGGAGTGGCGCCAGAAATAAATCGCGACGAGTGTCCCCGCTGCCAGCGCGGCGAGCAGGACGCTCCGCCCGGTGAACATGCTCCACGCCGCCCCGGTGTTGCCGACGTGGATTAGGTAGAAAAATCCGCTGATGACCTCGCGGTCGCTACCGATCGCATGCGAATGAAACGGATCGAATGCGATGTGGGCCGCGATCCAGAACTTGGTCGCCTGATCGAGGACAAGCACGACAGCCGCGAGTGCGAGCAGGAGGCGGTAGGCCGACACGCCTCCGATTTTCGATTTTTGATTCTCGATTTTTGATTGCTCCGATGACAGGGAGCCCGGGGGCGGGAGCGGGCCGTCAGCCATGTTTTCGGCAATCGAAATTCCAAAATCGAAAATCACCTCACTCGTCGCCGCCGCCGTCGTCCATCATCTTGCCGGCGCCGTCTTCGCCCATCTCGCCGAAGAGGCCGGCCTGGGTGCGGGAGCGGTGGCGGTTGCGCTCGAGATCCTTTTGCGCCTCGGCGGAGTGGCGGGTGAAGGGCACGGCGAGGAGCCGCTCCTTGGCGATCGGTTTCTGCGTGATTTCGCAGACGCCGTAGGTGCCGTCGTTGATGCGCTTGATCGCGGCCTCGATTTCGGAGAGCGCCTCCTGCTCGTTGGCGACCATGCTGAGCGCGAAGTCGCGGTCGAAGGTGTCGGTGCCCGCGTCGGCCATGTGCTGGCCGTAGGACGAGAGATCGCCGGCATCATCCTTGGCGGAGCGCTTGAGCGTCTCCTCCGAGTGGCGCTCGATGCCCTCGGTGAGGTGCGTGCGCAGATCGATCAGGAGCTTGTAGTAGCGCTTGAATTTCTCCGGCACATCCTTGTCGCTCTGGAGATCGGCGGGCTTTCCCTTCTTGGGATTGAAGCCGAGGATGTCGGCGAGCGAGGCGGCCTTCACGTGCTGCGGCTTCACCTTTTCCACGGCGGCGGCCGTCTTGGCGGCGTTCTTGGCGCCGGGCTTGGCCGTGAAGGGCAGGTTGGTCTTGCTCGTGACGGTCTTCGCGATGGCGCGGACTTCTTCGAGGCTGAAGGCGATGGGCTTGGCGGGCGCCTTGCGCTTCAGGATGCTGTCGCGCAGGGCGGTTTTCTTGGACGGTTTTTCCATGGAGGGAGATGCTTTCGCTGGTTTGGCAGCCGGGGCCGCCTTGGGGGCGGCAGGCCGGGCTGGGGCCGGCGCGGGTTTTTTCGCGACGGGTTTGGCGGCGGGTTTCGCCGCCGGTTTGGCAACCGGTTTGTTGGCTGCCGGTTTCTTGGCGGGAGGCTTGGGTTTCTGTTTCTTGGCCATGGGGAGTTTGGGTTTAAGAAAAAATCAGGACGGCAATGCCTCGGCGCAACGCGGGCAGACCTCGCCGTGCGAACTCGCCGCGAGCGTCGGCACCCAGCGCCAGCAGCGCGGGCAGCGGACGAAGCCTAGCTCGCTGCACGCCTGCACGCCGACGTGCAACGCGCCCTCGGTGGCCGGGCGGAGCGTGACATGCGACACGATGAAAAGTTCGGCGAGAAACTCGCGGTGCTTTTGGAGCAACGCTGCGGCGGCATCGCCCGCAGGCACGGTAATCGTGATCGCGGCGTCGAGCGATTTGCCGAGCTTGCCGGCGGCGCGGTGGGGCTCGATCGCCTCGGTGACGAGCGCGCGGACTTTCAGGAGCGCAGCGATGTCAGCTTCGATTTCGGAATTCGTCCATTCTGCGGGCGCGACCGGCCAGTCTTGGAGGTGGATCGAATCGCTGGAGTATTCGACGTTCGCGGTGGCGTAGGCCCACGCTTCGTCGCACGTGAACGTGAGCACCGGCGCGAGCAGGCGGACGAGCGCGTCGAAGATGTGATGAATCGCGGTCTGCGACGAGCGGCGCAGCGGGGAATTGGTGCCGTGCGTGTAGAGCCGATCCTTCAGGATGTCGTGATAGGTCGCCGAGAGCGTGACCGCGCAGAATTGGTTGCAGAGCTGGTAAACGCGGTGGAACTCGTAGGCGTCGTAGACTGCGGTGCATTCGCGGATGAGCACCGCCGTCTGGTGCAGCGCCCAGCGGTCCAGCGTGTCCATCTGCTCGACGGGGACGGCATCCTTCGTTGGCGCAAAATCGAAGAGGTTCGAGAGCTGGTAGCGAAACGTATTGCGGAAAAGCCGGTAGGATTCGCCGACGTTTTTCAGAATCTCGTCGTCCACCGGGATGTCGTCGCGGAAATCCTGCGAAGCGATCCAGAGGCGGATGACGTCGGCCCCATGTTGGGCAACGTAGGCGTCGCTCGTCTGCGGTTTCTGGTAGGTCGAGCTCTTGGAAATTTTCTGCCGCGCCTTATCGACGATGAAGCCGTGAGTGAGCACCGCCTTGTAGGGTGCCGCGCCGAATGCGATCACGCTCGTCCAGAGGGAAGATTGAAACCAACCGCGATGTTGGTCGCTGCCCTCGAGATAGAGATCGGCGGGCCACGACGTGCCGCCCTGGCCGCGCTTGAGCGTGGCGGCGTGCGAGGAACCGGAGTCGAGCCACACGTCGAGCGTGTCGCGACCACAGGTGAGGGTGGACGGCGCGGGCCAGCCGGCGGGCAGCGTCACGCCGGCGAGAATCTGCGCGGGCGTGGCGTCATACCAGAGATTCGTGCCGGACTGCGCGAACTTGTCGGCGATGGCCCGGGAGACACCGGCGTCGAGATAGGCGTTCTTATTTTCGTCGTAGAATGCCGGAATCGGCACGCCCCAGGAACGCTGGCGGCTGATGCACCAGTCGGGCCGCGATTCGACGGCACCCCGGATGCGCGCCTCGCCCCACGCGGGAATCCAGCCCTGCGCGGCGGCAATTTTTTTGATCTCGGCAAGGGCGATCGAGCGGCGGTTGTTTTTGTCGAGCGAGACGAACCACTGATCGACCGCGCGGAAAATGATCGGGGTCTTGGAGCGCCAGCAGTGGG
>JANXSC010000299.1 GCA_025352845.1 Opitutaceae bacterium | reverse complement strand
CGCCCATCTGCGCGGGCGCCAGCGGCGCGGGCATCAGCGGTTGGTAAGGCCGCAGGCGATCCTTGGAGCCGGTGGTCACCCACACGCCGGGTTCGTAGGGCATGACGGGATAGCCCTGGTCGTTGGCCTCCTGAAAAAACGTCTCGCCCTCGCGCGAGGTGACGAGGCCCCAGATGTTATTCGGCCCGGCCGTGAGGGTTTCAAAACTCGAGCCGTCGGGTGCGAAGCGCGCGAGCTTGCACTGGTTGAAAGGGATTTCCGTCGCGCCGTCGGCAAACGCGCGGCCGTCGGGGCGGCGGACTTTCGAGTAGTTGAAGAGACCCTGCGCGACAAAAATCTGGCCGCCGGGCTGGCGGAGAAACTGGTGGGGAAACAAATGCGAGTCCTGCGTGCCGAAACCGGTGAGAATCACCTCGTGGCGATCGGCGCGGCCGGTGTTATTCGGGTCGCGGTAGAAGCGGATGTCGGTGCCGTATTGGACGAGCGCGCCATCGCGGTAGGGCTGCACGCCGAGCGGCATCACGAGGCCGTCGGCGAAGACGCGCGGCGGCGCGGTGACGGCCGCGCGGCCGGGCGCGGGCGCAGCGTAGGGCGCATCGAAGACGAGGACTTTGTCGCGGCCGCCGGCGGCGAAGAGCGCGTCGGACGCGGTTTTTTGCTCATTACCGTCGACGGGATATTCCAGCGCGGTCATCGACCACATCCGCATGCGCGCGTCCCACGTGACGTTGATGAATTTCCCGAAGCCTTCGGATTCCGCGACGACGAGCTCGACCTCGAAGCCAGGTGGAAGCGCGAAGGAAAGGCGCTCGTCCTCGGGCGAGCGGGGGCCGTCGGTCACCGCATTGTAACTGATATCGCGGCCGCCGCCTGCGGTGGCGAGGGCGGCCGCGACCTTAGGGTTTGGTTTGGCCTCCGCTGCTTTTGTGGGCGCGGGATTTTTTTTCGCCGGCGCGGGCTCGCGCGGCTTCGGATGGCCGACCTGATCCCACGTCGGTCCCGGTGTCGCGGGGAGTTCCTCGATCCGCACGTCCCTCACCTGCACGAGGGCGAGGCCGCCGCTGTGAATCTGGATCGCGATATGGCCGTCCTGCGCGATGTTGGGCTCAGCTTCGGTGTAATCGAGCGCGGCGACGCCGTTGAGCCACGAACGGATGCGCGGGCCGTCGGTGCGGATGCGGTATTCGTTCCACTCGCCCGTCTTCACCGCAGCGGTGACGGCAGCGGCGTTCAACGACTCGCCGATGACTTTGTTGCGGCGCGATTCGTCGTAGAGTTTGCCCCACCAACCATCGCCCGCGTCGACTTGGTAGCCGCTCATCTCGGTATTGTTCGGCACGCGCAGGCTGCGGATCTGCACGCCGCTGTTGATCATCCCGGTCTTGGGATCGCCGGTGAGTTTAATCATCAGGCGCAGATCGAAATTTTGAAACGACTTGGTGGTCGCAAGGAAGAAGTTGCGCGGGATTTTTTCGGTGGTGGAGCCACCGGTGAGGCAGCCGTCCTCCACGCGCCACCACTTCAAATCGCCTTCCCAGCCGGCGAGGGTCTTGCCGTCGAAAAGTTCGGCGGCGCGATTCGGCGCCGCGAGCACGAGCGAGAAACCAAGCAACGCGAGGAGCGGAGGAAACCGGCGGGGAATTTTCATGGGGATGGGGAGTCCGCCGACTGTGCGGACACGCGTGCGCAGGTAAAGCCCGCGTCGCGGCCGGCAGCGGGTCGGACTACGGCAAATTCCCGCTCGCCCCCTCCCAGACCGCTGCCACGGTCGCGCGCATGAACCTCCGTGTGGCGTGGCTGGTGGCGATGGGCGCGGCCTTCGGGTCGGTGGTTGTGGCGCAGGACAACGTGATGAAGCCGGCGGCGGTGGCCGCGACGCAGTTCGTGCGCCTCGCCGCCTTCGATTTCGCCGTGCTGCTGCCCGCGCCGCCGCCGGCCGGCTCGCTCGCTGCGCGGGTGGATCTCGAGGCGGTGCTGCAGGTGCAGGCGTGGCGCACGCCGGAACAAATCGCGTGGGCGAAGCTCGTGGAAAATGATCACGTCTTCAACCACGCGGCCCTGCTCGGCGCGTGGTTCACGGCCGAGGGGCTGCCGCTCACCGCCGCGTTTTTCACCGCGATCGGCGACGACCTGCGCGCGATCGATCCGGTGGCGAAGCAGCCCTTCCGACGGGCGCGACCGTGGGCCGTGGATGAGCGCGTGCAGCCGTGCGTGGCGCAGCCGGCGAGCACGTCCTACCCGAGCGGGAGCGCGACGCAGGCGTTTGTTTGGGCGGAACTGCTGGCCGAGATGATTCCGGCGAAACGGGACGAACTCCTCGCGCGCGCCCACCGCGCCGCGTGGGGCCGCGTGCTCGGCGGCGTGCATTTCCCGAGCGATGTCGTCATCGGCGAGATCGTGGCGCGAGCGTATCTCGCGGAGGCGCGGAAGAGCGCGGCGTTTCGCGAAGCGCAGGAGCGCAGCCGGAATGAGGTGAATGCGGCCGTGCGGGGCGCGGGCCCGTGACCTTTGCAACGGGCGAGACGTGCCTAACGCGCAGGCGGATTTGACAGCCTTCGGGTGATGTTGAGCACGAGCTTGAGAGGAGTCGGACGCCTGGAGGTGTGAAATTGTGAGTTGGCAGGTGCTCTTCGTTTGGCAGTCTGCTGCCATTCCCCATGAGCATCCTGCGCGTTCTGATTGTGGTGTTCAGTTTTGTCGTGAGCGCGCAAGCCACCTCGGTCATCCCGCCGACCTTTGATGAATTGGTGCGCGAATCGGAGCTGATATTCCGGGGGCGCGTGACGGCAGTGCGGTCGGGCTGGAGCGAGGCCGGGGTGAAGCTGCGGATTGCCACTTGGGTGACGATCGCGGTCGAGCGGACGTTGCGCGGCGAGGCCGGCGCGGCGATTACGCTGGAGTTCATGGGTGGAGAAGTGGGTGAAAGGAGAATGGAGGTCGCGGGCTGGCCGCGCTTCGAAGTGGGCGATCGGGGGATTTTTTTCGTCGAGAATCGGCAGGGGCGGATGTGCCCGTTGGTGCGGTTGCGGCATGGGCGCTACCGCATCGTCCGCGAAGAATCATCGGCGGTTGAGGGCGTGGTGCGGGACGATTATTCGCCGGTTGAAGCCGCGACGAATTTTGCGGTTCCGTTGGCGGAGAGAAATGCGTCGCCCTCAGCTGCCGCCCGCACGCCGGCAATCGCCTTGGCGGCGTGCGAGGCGCTGATCGCGTCGCGTTCGGCGCTGCTACCGCGAATGGAGAGGGCGGCGCGATGAAGTGGGCGCGCGGGTGGCGGATGGCGCTGGTGCTCGCTGGAAGTGTTCTCCCGCTGCGGGCCTGGGTGCCGCTGCGGGGCGAGCTTTGGCCGGACGGGCCGATTCAAATCTCGTTCGACCTGGCGAAAAATGCGCCGGCGAACTCGACCGGCGATTGGGACGCAGCCGTTGTCGAAGCGATGAATCTGTGGAACGCGAAATTGCAGCGCGTCCAGCTCGTGCGTGCGCCTTTGGAGGGCGACGAGGCGTGGTATCTCAACGGGCGCAACGAGGTCTTTTTCGACCGCCGGAGATTGGAGGATCCGTTTCCGTCGAACGTGCTCGCCGTGAGTTTCGCGACTTACGATCGCGGGGTGAGGGTGGAGAACGACATCATCTTCAATGCCACGAAGCCGTGGGCGGTTTTTCGCGGGCCGCAACCGGGCAACGCGCCCTTCGACTTCCGGCGCGTGGCACTGCATGAATTGGGGCACTTGCTGGGATTGGATCACCCGGATGAGGCCGGGCAAAAAGTCGCCGCGATCATGAACTCGCGCGAAGGCGACACGGAGATCGTCACGGCGGATGACGAAGGGGGGATTAGGGCACTGTATGACTTTGGACTGGGCGGGCCGCCGGTCATTGTGGGGCAACCGACCGGAGCGAGCGTGATACAGGGGGCGACAGTCAGACTCTCGGTTTTTGTGGGTGGGCGGGGGCCGCTCGCTTACGAATGGCAGCGGGACGGGGCGGCGGTTGCAGGAGGCACACGAGCGACATTGAACTTGGTGGCCGGGCTCGCGGACCGCGGCAGCTATGTCGCCGTCGTTCGCAACGGTGGCGGGAGCGTGCCGAGCGAAGCGGTGCGCGTGGACGTGCGGGCGGCGGTGCCGCCCCTCGTGACCATATATTCGACTGCGAATGGAGCGGAACAGGTGGGCAGCGAAATCAAGCTAACGGCCAGTTTGGCGGCGGGTGATCGGCCGATGAGCTATCTCTGGCGCAAGGACGGGGAACCGATCGTGGGCAAAACCGGCGAGCAGCTGATCCTGAAAGATGTGCAGTTCTCCGATAGCGGAAACTACACCGTGACGGCGACCAACGCGGCGGACAGTATGACCAGTTCGGCTTCCCGCCTGAGCGTCGTTCCCGGAGTGCCGCCTACCGTCACTTTTGGTCGGTCGGTTCTCGCGGTCGCGCCAAGCACCTTTTTTCGCTTCTCGGCCCCGGTCGATTCGTCGTTCAGCGGTGGAATGCAATGGCTGAAAGATGGAGTTGCACTGCCGGGTGCCACAGGGCGGCAATTTGATATTACTTCGTTTCAGCCGACAGATGTCGCACGGTATTCGGTGGTCCTGAGCAATCCGTTCGGCCGCGTGACTGCAGACGCAGGGGAGCTCCTTTGGTATGAAAACCAGCCGCTGACCATCACGCGGCAGCCAGCGGCCGCGACCGTTTATGTCGGGGCGAGTGTGGTGTTCGAGGTGGAGTCGGATGCGGTTGCGCCCAGTTATCAGTGGTTCAAACGGGGCGTAGCTCTGCCGGGTCAAACCGCGCGCACATTGGCGGTGCCGAATGTCCGTCTGGATGATTGCGCCATTTACACGGTCGAAGTCCGCTCCGGCGGAAATGTCGCGGTGAGCAAGGGCGCCGAGCTTCAGGTCGTTTCGATTCCCGGTGACCCGCTCATCACGCTGCATCCGTCCAGCCACTCGGTCATTTCGGGCAGCCGGGTCGATTTGAGTGTGAGTGCTCAGAATAGCTGGCAGTCGCCGGCCGGGCAGGCGCTCAGCTACCAATGGTTCAGGGAAGGCCAGGCCCTGTTGGGGGCGACCGGCAGTGGGATGTCTTTGGTGGCAACGGCCGCCGAGGCGGCGCGCTATTTCGTGCGCGTGAGTTCCGCGGCGGGGACAACGCAGAGTGAAACCGCGGAAATCGAAATCGTCTCAAGCCAGCGACTAATCCCACGCCATCCTGCCAGCTCCTTGGTCGAGCTCGATTCCGAGACGCTGCGACTCGATGGCATCGGCTACGAAATAGCGATACGGCGCGGCCGCGCGTCTTACGCCGCCTACTTTTACTCCAAGGGAACTGAGGCGCTGGCGGGCACGCCTTTCGCGCTCGGAGCGACGACACCGGGCACCTATACGCTTACGATCCGCAGCGGCAACATCACCGAGACATCCCGACCTTTCACGATCGGATTCTACAATCCCGGCCGGCCCATGATTTCCCGACATCCGGCGGGTGGCGCTTACGACTTCGGCGCATCGGTGATTCTCAATCTTGCGACTGCGGACAACGATGTGACTCTATACGACTGGCGCGGAGCTGGAGTCTATCAGATCGTCGATCGCAACCGGTCCGAGCTTCGGATCCCTTCGTTTGGCCCGTATGATGTCGGCGACTATTTCATCTACGTGAGGAATGTCCGCGGGCAGGTGGCCAGCGAGACGATCCGACTCGAACAGCGCGGGGTCCGCCCGCCGATCATCGTGCGGCATCCGGCCGGGGACAGTTTTGAGATTGGGCAGCAGGTCAGTATGTCGGCCGAAGCGGCTCGCGCCGGGGCGCGCTTTCAATGGTGGAAGGACGGCCGCCCGGACGGCGATCAGACCGCGTCGGCCTGGCAGTTTATTTTTTCACCCGAGAGGGCCGGCACCTACTCGGTGGTTGTAACCGACAGCACCGGTTCGGCGACCAGTCGGCCTGCGCAGATTGTCGCCCGGCCTGTGATGATCGCGCCGGTGATCGCGACGCAGCCCGTGAGCGTCGGTGCGGTCGCCGGTGGTGGCGCGGAGTTTTTCGCGGGTGCAAGCGGCCTGCCGTTGCCTGCACAATACCAATGGCGGAAAAATGGAGTGGCGATCCCCGGTGCGACCGACGCGAAGCTTCGTTTGCGTGGGGTGCAGCCCGACCAGGTCGGCACTTACACGGTGGTCATCAGCAACGCCGCTGGCAGTGTCGTCAGCCAGCCCGCGACACTGGCCGTGGATGCGCGCGCGCGCCTGATCAATCTCGCCACACGCGCCGCTGTCGGACGAGGCGCCAACATTCTGTTTGCCGGTTTTGTCATCCGTGGCACGCAGCCGCGCGACGTGCTCGTGCGCGGCATCGGCGAGCAGCTTGGGGACTTTGGCGTCGCAGGCGTGCTTCGCGATCCGGTGATCAGTCTGTATGACTCGAAGGGGAATCGCATGGACTCTAACGACGACTGGTTTCGCACGGGCGAGGAAAACATGGAAGCGCTGCGTGCGGCGGCGCGGCAGTCGGGGGCATTTGCGCTGCGCGAGGACGCACATGATGGAGCGCTCCTCGCGAACCTCGCGCCTGGCAGCTACACCGCGCAGGTGGTCGGACTCTCTAACACGACCGGCGTAGGATTGGTGGAAATCTATGAGCTGGGCGTTCCCTCGGCCGAACGCTTTGTCAATCTGTCCAGCCGCGCCTTCGTGGGCACGGGAGCCAACATTCTGATTCCCGGTCTCGTGCTTAGTGGGCAGGCACCGCGCCGATTATTGTTCCGCGCGGTGGGGCCGGGGCTGGCGGAGCTTGGTGTCGCAGGCGTCCTCGCCGATCCGATCATGAAAGTTTTCCGAGGGACCGAGGTGATCGCGCAGAACGACAACTGGGGCGAGCAGCCGAACGCGGCGCAGCTGGCGCCGGCGATGGCGGCGGTGGGGGCGTTTCCCTTGAAGGCCGGCAGCCGCGATGCGGTGCTGCTCCTCGATTTGCCGCCGGGCAGCTACACAGTGCAGGTGGCGGGCGTGAACGGAGCAACGGGGATCGCGCTGGTCGAAATTTACGAAGTTGCGCCTTAGCGCGGGGGGGAGTTTTCCGCCGTGGACGCCGCTCAAAAACCTGACGGTGTCTCCGCTCGACTCATGGTATCCGCAGCATCTGGCCGGCGGTGAAGCTGCTTTGATCGGGCAGGATGTCGCGGTTGGCGGCGACGATTTCGGGCCAGCGTTCGGGCGTGCCGTAGTAGCGGCGGGCGATGGCGGAGAGCGTTTCGCCGGGGGCGATGCGATGCGTGGGCGCGGGTTGGCCGATGAAAGCGGCGGGGGGCGCGGGCGATGGCGTGATGAGGCGCGCGACGGGCATCGGCGCGGGCGCACGACTGGGTTGGGCGCGGATCGGGAGCGCTTGCGGAGCGGCGCCGGGCGACTCGGACGCGCGCAGGGTGGCGGCCGCAGCGGGCGGGAGCCGTGAGGAAATACCGGCGACGAGGGCGCGCAGCTCGTCGCGCTCGCCGGCGATGAGCGCCTGCGAGCGGAGCGCGGCGGCGAGTTTGCCCTCGGTCTCGGCCTGCGCGACGGCGCCGCGGACAAATTCCTCGCGCGCCACCGTGTCGGCGGCGAGCGCGGCCTTCTCGCCTTCGAGCTGGCGGGCGCGCTGCTCGAGTTCGCGCAGCGCGGTGGCGCTTTGCTCGCGCACGAGGGCGAGTTCGCCGCTGGTGCCGGTGACGGCCGCGCGGAGCGTGGCGGTCTCTTCAGCGCGCGCGGCCTCGGCCTGCGCCTGCCGGGCGGCGGCATTTTCAAACGCCGTCTTCATCTGCGCGAGGTCGCCGTGGGCGGCGGTGAGGCGTTCCTCGAGGGTGGCGAGGTGGCGGGCCTGGGCCTCGACAGCGCTGGCGGCCTTGGCGCCCGTGGCGGCGAGCTGCGTCGAGAGGGTGATTTTTTCCGACTCGAGTGAGCGTGTGCGGTTTTCAAACTCGCGCGTGGCGCTGGCGGCCTGTTCGCGCACGGCGAAGAGCTCGGCGGCGGCCTTGGCCTGCGCTTCGGCCAGCGTATTCGTCGCGGCGGCGTTGCGCGAGGCGACGGACTCAAGGGCATTCTTGGTGTTCGAGAGTTCGCTGCGCGCCGTGGTGAGCTGCTCTTCGACGCCCGCAAACTGCCGCAGCTGCATCTCAACATCCTCGGCCGTCTTGCGCGCGGCGATTTTCAGTTCGCTGACGAGCGCGATGAGCGCGGACTTGTCAAAGTCCAGCTCGCGCGACTTCGTTTCAAAATTCTTCGCGACCGAGATTTGCTGGCGCAGCGCGGCGATCTCCCTGTTGGCGGTGGCGAGATACGTGCGGGCGTCGGCGGCGTCGCGCAGGGCCGCCTCGAGTTTCGCGGTCTGCTCCTGAAGGGCGCGGACGCCGGTCTCGGCGGAGGTGGTGGCGGACTTCAAGTCGCGGTCCAACGCCGAGACCTGCGTGCGCAGGGCGGTGGTCCGCATTTCCGCCTGCGCCTTCGTTTCATTCAGCGTTGCGGTCGCCTGCACGCTTGCGACGGCGGCGGCCTGCAGTGCGGAATTTTTTTGTTCCAACTCCTGGCGCGCGGTGGCGAGACTTTGCTCAGCGGCGGCGAGCTTCGCGGTCTGGCCCTCGTTGTCACGCGCGGCGACCGCGGCTTGCGCGCGGAGAGTGGCGAGTTCCTGCCCGGCGGTGGCGAACTGGCGCTGCGCGTCGGCGACTTCGCGGCGCGCGGTCTCCAGCTCGGCGGGCGAAACTCTCGGCGCGGCTTCGGCGGCGGCGAGGGCGCTGCGAAGCTTGGCCGCTTCCTCCAGATGCGCGTTTGCGTTGCGAGTCGCGAGCGCGAGGGCGGTCTCGGCCCGGGCCTGCTCGACACTCGCGCGCGTGGCCGTGGTCTGCACATCGCGATCGAGCGTGGCGATCTGCGTGCGCAGCGCGGCGAGCTGGGCGGCGGAGTCCTTTTTTTGGTCGGCCTGGGCGGCGGCGGCCTGCACGCCCACGGTGCGGGTCTGCACGAGTTCGTGCTGCGTCGCAGCCAATTTTTCCGCGAGCGTGGCGGCTTCGCGCGTGCGCTCATCGACCGCAGCCGCGGCCTTGGTGTGGGCGGCGGCAAGTTCCTCGTTGCGCGCGGCGAGCGCGGTCTTGTCGGTCTCGAGCTGGCGCGCTCGGGTGTCGAGCGCCATGCGCTCCGCCGACGCGCCCTGATTGTCGCGCTCAAGCGTCGCGATCTGCGTGCGCAGCGCGGAGAGTTGCGCGGCGGCCTGGACCCGGGCCTCCGCTTGCGCCGCCGTGGCCTGGGCGCTGGCGGTGACGGCGGTTTCGAGGGCAGTCTTCGCCTGCGTGACCTCGGCGCGCGTGGCGGCGAGCCGCTCCTCCAGCACCGCGAGCTGGCGCGCGGTGATTTCGGTTTCGCGCGCGGCCTTGGTGGTGTCGGACGTGACGCGATCGCGGACGGCGGAGAGCTGCTGGGTGGCGCTGGCGAACGACTGCTGCGTCTCGGTGGCGGTGCGGCGCGCGGATTCGAAATCGGTGCGGGCCTGCGCGAGGTCACCGCGGGTGGCGGTGAGTTTTTCCTCAGTGGCCGTGAGCTGGCGGAGGCGCTCGGCGGATTCGGCGGCGGCCTGGGCGGCAAAGCCGGTCAGCTCGCCGTTGCGCGCGACGAGGGCGGCCTGATCGGTTTCGAGCTGGCGGGCGCGGGCGGCGATTTCGCGGGCGGAGACGGACTGCGCGCGGAGCGTGGCGAGTTCCGTCGCGACCCCGGCGAGCTGGCGCTGCGCGTCCGCCGCGTCGCGGCGCGCCGTCTCGAGATCGGCCGGGGAAATCTTCGGCGCGGCTTCGAGCGCGGCGAGCGCGGTCTTCGACTGGCCGAGCTCGC
>JANXSC010000295.1 GCA_025352845.1 Opitutaceae bacterium | reverse complement strand
TCGCAGCTGGCGTCGGGAAGCGTCATGTCGTCCAGCGCGGCGAATCAGCGGCGTGCGGCGGCCTTGAGCGCGAGCAGATCCTTCATCACGCGTGAGAGATCGGCGGAACGGTTCAGACCGCCGAATGCGTCGTGGACCTGGCGATAGAGCGCGTAGAGTTGATCATAGGTTTTTCGGTTCGCGGCGATGGGACGGTAGGCCTTGCGCCTCACGCGCGTCATTTTTTTCTGCGCCGCCGGAAAATCTTTATGCGCGCCCGCAAGCACCGCCGCGCTGATGGCCGCGCCGAGTGCGCAGGCCTGCGAGGAGCCCGAGACCTGCATCGTGCAGCCGGTGATGTCGGCGTAGATTTGCATGAGCAGCGGGTTTTTTTCCGCGATGCCGCCGGCGCAGACGATGCGGTCAATGCGGACGCCGTATTCCCGGAGGCGTTCGAGGATCGCGCGCGCGCCGAAGGCGGTGGCCTCGATGAGCGCGCGGTAGATTTCCGCCGGCGTCGTGTAGAGTGTTTGGCCGAGCAGCACGCCCGTGAGCAGCGGATCGACGAGGATGGTGCGGTTGCCGTTGTTCCAATCGAGCGCGAGGAGACCGGAGGCACCGGGCTTTTCTTTCGCGGCCTCTTTCGTGAACGCGATGTGACGCGCGGAATCGCCGCCGCAGACGACCTCGACCCACCATTTGAAAATATCTCCGACCGCCGACTGTCCGGCCTCGATGCCGTAGTGCCCGGGGAGAATCGCGCCGCGCACGATGCCGCAGATCCCGGGGATGTCGGCCACGGTTTTTTCGGCGGAGACGACGCCGCAGTCGCACGTCGAGGTGCCGATGACCTTGACGAGCACGCCCTCGGCCACTCCGCAACCGATCGCGCCGTAGTGGACGTCCATCTCGCCGATCGCGATCGGGATTCCGGCGGGGAGACCGAGTTTTTTTGCCCACATGGGGCAGAGTTTCCCGGCGGGCACGGTGGCGTCGTGGGCCTTTTTGTAGAGGCGGTCGCGGAGATCCGCGAGGCGCGGATCGAGCAGCGCGAGGAATTCCTTGTCGGGCAGGCCACCCCAGTCGTCGGCGTAGAGCGCCTTGTGTCCGGCGCAACAGACACCGCGCACGACCTGCGCCGGCGACTCCACGCCCGCGAGCACCGAGGGAATCCAGTCCGCAAACTCCACCCACGAATGCGCCGCGACGAAAACGTCGGGTGCGACCTTGGCGCAGTGCCAGAGCTTCGACCAAAACCACTCGGAGGAGTAAGTGTTGCCACATTTCGCGATGAAGTGCGGGCGATGCCGCGCCGCGAGCGCCGTGATCGCGGCGGCTTCGCGCACGCTGGTGTGGTCCTTCCACAGCCAGCACTGGGCGTTCAGGTTTTTCCGCCACCGCTTATCTAGCGCGAGCGGGACGTTGCGCGCATCGACGGGAATCGGACTCGAGCCCGTGGTGTCGACGCCGAGACCGATCACCTTGTCGGCGGAAAAGCCGCGTGTGCGTTTCGCGGCGGCGAGCGCGTCGCGGACAGATTTTTCGAGGCCGACGAGGTAATCGCCGGGGTGCTGCCGCGCGAGATTGTGGTCGCGCGGATCGAGCAGCACGCCCTGCTGGCCGCTGGGATAGTTGACGACCGCGGTGCCGATCTCCGCGCCGTCCGCGCAGCGCACGACGAGCGCGCGCACGGAGTTGGTGCCAAAATCGATGCCGAGGGTGAACATGGGAAACTCACGTCACGGTTAGGGCGAGTGACCCGAAGCCAAGCCCCAACCGCAATGTTACCCGTGCAGATAACTCGTCAGCAGATTCTCAAGATACTCCTGCTTGCCGGATTTCGGCTTCGGCTCGCCCAGATTGCCGAGGGCGATTTTTTCGAGGGAGCGGAAGTTGGCCCGGCCCATCTCGATGTCGCGGCCGAAACCACTGTCGAAGCTCGCGTAGCGGTCGGCGACGAATTTCTCGAACTTCCCCTCGGCGAGGATCTGGCGCGCGATCTTGAAGGCGAGGGCGTAGGCATCCATGCCGCCGATGTGCGCGTGGAAAAGATCCTCGGCGTCGATCGACGGGCGGCGGAGCTTGGCGTCGAAGTTGAATCCACCGGTGCCGAGGCCGCCGGCGCGGAGGATCGAGATCATCGCGAGGGTGAGCTCGCGCACGTCGGTGTTGAACTGGTCGGTGTCCCAGCCGAGGAGGAGATCGCCGGCATTGGCGTCGATCGAGCCGAGCATGTTTTGCGACGCGGCGACTTCGATTTCGTGGTTGAAGGTGTGGCCGGCGAGCGTGGCGTGGTTGGTCTCGATGTTGAACTTGAAATATTTTTCGAGGCCGTAGGTGCGGAGGAAGGCGATGCCGCTCGCGACATCGAAGTCGTATTGGTGCTTCGTCGGCTCCTTCGGCTTCGGCTCGATGAGGAACTGGCCCTTGAAGTTGATGCTGCGCGCGTAGTCCACCGCCATGTGCAGAAACGCCGCGAGGTGATCCTGTTCGCGCTTCAGATTGGTGTTGAGGAGCGTCTCGTAGCCCTCGCGGCCGCCCCAGAAAACGTAGTTCTCGCCGCCGAGCTGCTTGGTGACGTCCATCGCCTTCTTCACTTGCGCCGCAGCGTAGGCGAAGACGTGCGCGTCGGGATTCGTCGCGGCGCCGCACATGAACCGCGGATTCGAGAAAAGATTCGCCGTGCCCCAGAGTAGCTTCACGCCGGTGGCCTTTTGCAGTGCGGCGGCGTGTGCGACGATGGCGTCGAGATTGCGGTTCGACTCGGCGAGCGTGCTGCCCTCCGGCGCGATGTCGCGATCATGGAAACAGTAGAACGGCGCGCGGATTTTTTGGAAGAACTCGAACGCCGCATCCATGCGCACCTTGGCGACCGACACCGGATCCTTGCCGCTCTCCCACGAGCGCACGATCGTGCCGGGACCAAACGGATCCGCGCCCGTGCCGCGAAACGCGTGCCAGTAGGCGATCGAGAAGCGCATGTGCTCTGCCATCGTTTTACCACCGACGATCTCTTCGGGATTGTAGTGGCGAAACGCGAGGGCGTTCGCGGACTTCGGGCCTTCGTAGGCGATGGCGGGGATATTGAAGTGGGCGCGGGCTTTTTTCATGGGAACGGAAGAACGGCCAGCGAAGCAAATCGGACGGAGCGGAACCAGCGCGAAATTGCGCGGGCGCGCCTTCCGCGCAGCGAACGGTGGCTTCGAGCTAGCTCGGGCGGGCTATTTCCGCTCGTCGGTGCGTTTGAAGTCGGGCTCCTGCACGCGCGAGACGATGCTCACGACCGCGGTGTGGTGCGCGGGGCCGATGTCGATCGCGAGAGGGGCGGAGAGGGGGGACGCGCCCAAGCCGACGGCCCCCGGAGGCCGGACGTCGTCGAGCCAGTCGGCACCGCTGAAGGTGAGTTGAAAGTCGAGCTGGCCGCCGCGCACGAGGCT
>JANXSC010000245.1 GCA_025352845.1 Opitutaceae bacterium | reverse complement strand
GCTGCCGCTGATCGTCAGCACACTCGTATCCGAACTGGCGTAGCTCACCGGCAGGCCCGAACCCGCCGTCGCCGTCAACGCGAAGGGCGCGTCCCCAAAGGTCTTCGCCGCCAGCGGCCCAAAGGTGATCGTCTGCGGCGCGGAAGACTGAGAAATTACTATGGACGGCAAATTCAACACCGCCAGCGCTCCACCGGTCGGCCGAAAGATGGCGGCAATCCCGCTGGCGGTTTGATCACCGGACAGACCGGCGGGGTAATTGATGCTAAAGGTGAAGCTGACCGGACTGGCGGGAATTGAGAAGTAAGCGAAGTCGAAGTTATCCGTATCACCCGCCACGGGACTCGTAGACGGAATGTTGACGCCGCCCGTCACGCCATACGTCCAGGTTGCGGGCACCGAGCCGACCGAAAACGCGAGCGCCGATTGCGACACAGCATATGTTAGATTGACCGTGAACGTCAGGGTTCCACCCGCGGACGAATAGCTCGTGCTCGAAGGCGTGACCGTGGCGGTCTGCGCGAGGGTGAAAATCGCGGGCACTAAAAACAGGACCACTTTCAAAAAAAGCTTTTTCATAAGTAAAAGGGCGGCAACGTTCGCCTGTAGAATAAAAAATTTGGGTCGAGGCCTAAAAAACTTAGGTCGCCTGGATTTGAATTCAACTTCTTACAACCCACCGACCTAAATGAGGGAAATGCCCCATTGGCGATAAATGGTCAAGAAATTGCTAAGTATGACTGCGTTTTTTTGGAGGGATTGTGTCACCAAGGGTACGACGAGGCGAACCTGTGAAAAACTGCGGGGCAAACTCGTCGTGAAGTTAGCTGCAACTCTCATGGTCCGGGCGCAAATCCGTCCTCCGTGCCCGACTGCACGTGGTACTGGCCCGTGCGCGTCGTGCCGCTGCGGGTAGTTGTAGAGTTCGATCACCCGGGTGAGTTCGAGCAAACTCAGTTTCCGTCCTGGTTCGTATCGGCGGCGTGGTAGAACGGGAGGGAGACAGTCGCGTTGGTTGCACGCGCAGGGTCGGGCGCGAATCCGTCTTCGCCCGTGGCGTCGACCCTATAGCAACCCGTGCGCATCGTGCCATTGCGGGTGTTGTAAAGTTCGATCATGCGGGTTACCTCAATCAGGCTGATGCGGAAATCGAAGTTCGTATCAGCCGAATGGATTGAGTCGTCGTCCTCAATGGTAACCGTGTCTGCGGCAGGCGTTCCCCACCGTGTACCCCGCACTAGGTGCCAGCGTTACCATCACTGTTTCAGTCGGCTCCTTGATGATGTCGTCGATCACGCTCAGCGCTTTCGTTGCCATCGACGATCCCGGCGCAAAACTGACCGAGGTTCCAATCGCAGTGTAATCGGTCCCGCTCGTCGCTGTCCCGCTGACGGTGTAATTGACGGTCAGCGCGCCGGAGGTGAATCCGGTTCGAGTTAATGTGAATGGCCCGTTGCCCAAACCCGTGAGCGGTTCGCCAGCTGTTGCGTCGGTCGCCGTCACCGTCACGGTGGCATTGTCGTCTAGAATCGTCACCGTGGCCGAAGCCAGGTTGCCCACGGTGTAGCCGGTCCCAGTCGCAAAGGTTACGATTACGGTTTCGCCGCCCTCGACCAGCGTGTCGTCGAGCATGTTCACTAGCACGGTCGCAGTTGCAGACCCGGCGGGAAACGTGATGGTCATTCCAATCGCGGTGTAATCGCTTCCGCTCGTCGCGGTCCCGATTACGGTGAAGTTGACGGTCAGCGCGTCGCTCGTTGAGCCCGTTCGGGTGAAAGTAAAGGCACCAGTGCCCTGTGTCGTAAGCGGTTCCCCCGCCGTCTGGTCGATCGCCGTTACCGTCACGTTGTTCGTCGCCCCGCCACTTTGGCCGGCGATCGCGATGGAATTATCCAGCTCGCCGCCCGCAGCTTGAGTAAGAAAGTTGAGTTTCAACGTGCCTCCTGCGGAATCGTTGGGTGCCTGCCACGGCGCGCTGGAATGATTGAGCAACGAATCTGTCCGATACGAACCGTAGGCCGCATTCGGCAAAATCAGGCTGCCGCTGAGACTGGAGGCTGGGAACCAGTAGAGGGCAAGCCGACTGCCCGCGCCCAAATTCGGAACGTCCATCGCTGCGTAGTCGACCGACACGACCCCGACAAATCCGTCGTCGACGGCGGTGTTTTCCGGGCCACGGAAAATACGGCGAGAACCACATCGTCGCCCCCAAAGGACGTTCCGATTTGGAGGAAGACAGTGCCAGCGGAGGAGTAAAGATCCTCGGGGCAAGCCCCGAGGCATTTGATCAAGACAGCCCTAAATCCATCTGCCCCTTGTGCAACTGCCGATACTCATTGTGCCCACCCTGACCCTGCACGTATGCCGCGATCACCTTTTCGCTGCCGTGCTGACCCACCGTGTTCACGAAATATCCCTTCCCCCAGAATTCGCCGCCCCAAAGCATTTGTTTTACCTCCGGGGCTTTCGCGAACACTTCGCGCGCGATCACGCTCTTCACCGTCGTCACCACCCGTGTCGGACTGTAGGTCGGCACCGATTGGATGAGAAAGTGCACGTGATCTCGGTCTAGTCCGATCTCCAAAAACCGAATCTCCCAGCGCTTCTCAATCTCCAAGCACGCCTGCCGCAGCACCTCGTTCACATGCTCTCCCATCACCACCCGCCGATACTTCGCCGCGCACACCAGGTGATACATCAGCACCGACACATTGGGGCTCTTGTGGATGTAACGGCTCTCCATTCCTCACCCTCCCAACCAACCAAGCCGAAGCAAGCTTCGGGGTATCGGACCCAAAGCGAATGAAGCCAAACCAAGCGGAGGACAACGGTCCGCTTCACCAAACTGTGGCGGCGGGATTTGAGTTTAAAGCCGGTGGAAAATCAATCGCGGTGGAGTTCACCGCACAGAAGCCGAGTGCCCGCGCGGGGAGCGCCCCGTTTTGGGCGTGGGTGCACGCGACGCGGTGGGCGGCGGCGTTGGGGGCGCGGCTGCCGCACCCGACGCCACCTCGAACAATCATCTCACGCCGCTGGCGAAGGCGCTCGCGTTCACGCACGGGTTGCTCTGCGAGGCGCGCAAGCTCACGCACGTCGCCTGTTTTCGGCGCGACCCGCTGGTGCCGGAGCTGCTCGGGATCCCGCGCGTCGCGAGGGCGTCGGTGCTGTCGCGCTTCTTCGGTGGCTTCGCTTCGCCGGGCCAAAACCTGGCGTGTTTCCGGCCCTTGTGGCGGTGGGGCCTGGAGCGGCTGCCGTCACGCCAAGGCGGTTACACGCTCGACCTCGATTCCACGCGGCTGCTTCACGAGGACGGGCATCAGGACGGCGTGCGCGCCGGCTACACCCGGCCCGGCGTGAAGCCTTGTTTGCATCCGCTCCTCGCGATCGTGAGTGAGGTGCGGTTGGTCGCGCAACTGTGGTTGCGCTCCGGCAACGCGACGTGCGGCCACAACACGACCGCGTGCTTCCTCGATCGGTGGGACCACCTGCCGCGGCACGTGCGGCTGCGCGGCGTGCGGGCCGACAGCGGCTTTTGCCTGCCGGAGTTGCTCGCGTTGTGGGAGCAGTTGCACGTGCCCTGCGTGGTCGTGGCGCAGTTGTCCGAGCCGATCAAAAACCTGTTGCGCGGCGGGCTGGTGTGGACGCCGACCGAGCTGCGCGGCACCGACGTCGCGGAAATGGACTATCAGACCGCCGGCTGATCCTCAGCCGCCACCGCGTGGCCAAGCGGCCGGACGCCGGCGGCAAGAAACTAATCGACGTGCCGGGCTACGTCTCCCAAGCGCTGGTCACGAGCCTGCCGCCGCGCGCACCGCCGCTCGCGGTGTGGCGTTATTACCACGGCCGCGCCGATTGCGAAAACGTGATCAAGGAACCCCAGCAGGGCTTCGCGCTGACGACCCTGTGCCCGCGCTCGTTCTGGGCGACCGAAGCCGCGCTGGCGCTGGCGACGCTCACCTACAACCTCACCGTGCTCTTCCAACGCCACCTCGGCTGGCAAACCAAAGTGACCATCCACTCGCTGCGCTTCCGGCTGTTTATCACGCCGGACCTCATCGCCCATCCCGCCGGCAAAACGACCATCAAACTCGCCGTGCCCCCACGCGAACGCGACTGGTGGTCGCGCCTGTGGGATAAAATCCTCGCGCCCTTCCCCAACTGCAATGCAGTCGAAAACCGCCCCGCCTTTGCCCACTAAAATCAATCCCTACTGCAACGTTCCGGCTGAGCGCGAGCGTGCTGCGTTCACTTCAGGAATCGCTCCAGCCACGCATACGCCTGCGCGCGCATCTCGGGCGTGAAATCATGTTCGACGTCCGGGTGCTTCACCGCGAGCCGCTCGGGCACGCCGTGCAACTGAAACACCGGCCGCGCTGCAGCGATCACGCGGTCGACGCTCTGCCAATGGAAATTCGAGTCGCGCTTCGGCGCCAGCGCGAGAAACGCCCGCGGCGCGAGCGCGCCAATCAACTCGTGAAAGTCGAATGGAATTTCGTTCAACCGCCCCGCGTAGCGGGCGAGCGCGGGCATGTAACGCATCTGCGTCCAGCCCTGTCCCGCGCGCCAGACCTCCGGTTTGCCCGCGTAGTAATCGAGGAACGAATCGAAACCGCAGCTCGAGACGACGGCCTTGATCCGTTCGTCGAACACTGCGGTGAAAATTGAATTGTGCCCACCGAGCGAGTGCCCGATCGCGCCGAAGCCGTTCGGCGAAACGCCCGGCGTCGCCGCAAGCACGTCGAGCGCGCGGATGTTGTCCCAGATCGCCTTCATCGTGCCGCTCGCGTAGCCGAGGCCGGCGAGGTCGGGCTTGTAGTCGCCGAGGTGCGGATAAGGCGGCACGATCACGACGTGCCCGCGCTGCGCGAGTTCCTCGCCGTAATTGCGACCGGGCTTCGTCCCGGGAACGCCGAGGCCGACGACGGGCCGGTTTCCCTCCACGTTGTTCGTCGGCATCGCCGCGAGCACGCCGGTCGCGCGGGATTTTCCGTCGAGCACTGACTTCGGAATCAAAAGGTAAGCCGGCACACGCGCGCCCAGCTCGGCGGTGTAGGTGATTTCGCGGCGCACATACGTGCCGCAATCCGTCTCGCGCTCGATTTTCAAATCGAGCGCCACGCGCTTCGCCGCGCCGGGGAGCGGCCCCATCACGGCCTGCATGCCAGCGAGGATTTCCGCCCGGCGCTTTTGCCATTCGGCCGGCGTCGTCACGGGTGCCACGCGATCCGGAGCGGCGTGAAACTGGAGGAGATTTTCCCGTTCGAGTCGTTCGGCGGCGGGGAGCGACTCTGCCGCGAGCAGAAGCAGGGAAAGGATTCGCGCGAGGGTTTTCATTTGAAGAGATTCAGCTCCTCCGGGCTCCACGCGTCGCCATGCCCCGCGCTCGCGGCGCGAATCGTCGCAACCTGCGCCGGATCGATCGGCGCGGCGGTGTGGCCCCACTCGCGGCGGACGTAGGTGAGGATCGACGAAATCTGTTCGTCGCCCAACGCGGCGCCAAACGCCGGCATGTCACCCGTGTGGACGCGGCCGAGCACCGTGATGGGACCGCGCAGGCCGTGGAGCACGATGCGCACGTTGCGCTCCGGCGAACCGAGCGCCCACTCGGAATCGTGCAGCGGCGGCGCGAGCCCATCGAGTCCGCGGCCGGTCGTCTGGTGGCACGCGGCACAGACCGCCGCGAAGAGCGTGCGGCCATTTTCAAACCGCTGCTGCTGCTCGGTGGTCAGCGGCTTCACTGCGGTCGCGGGAGCGAGCCCTCGTTTACCCGGCCACACGATGACTTCGTTCAGTCGTGCGAGCCGCGGCTTGGTCACGGGATTTTTTTCCAGCTCGCCCCAGGCCGCAGGCTGCGCCGCGAGCGAAACCGCCCGGCGCGATCCGCCGGTAGCGGGCACGAGTCCGTCGAGGAGCGCAATCGATCTCACGGAACCCGGTTGTGCGGCCGCATTGGCGGCGAGCGCCAGCACGCGACCGACCGCAAAGGGATCGCGGGTGCCGAGCACTCCCCGCGCGAGCGCGCCAAGAATTTTGTTCCCCTCCGCATCGTCCGCCCGCCATGAGGGCACGCCGACGAGCACTTCGATCAAGGCAAGTTCGCGCCCGGCGATTCCGCTGTAGAACGCATCCCTCAGGAAAACGTTGGCTCCGTTCGTGCGCGTGATGTCCGCGAGCTGCACGTCCACCTCCGCGAAGTTCAGCGAACCGAGAGAGAGCACCGCCTGCAATTGCACCTCGCCCGTCCCTTCGCGTGCGAGGCGCAGCATGACCGCGCGCGTCTGGTCGCTCGGAAAACGTTCCGCGAGCCGCAGCGCCGCGACTTGCACCACGCTCTCCGAATCGTCGAGGGCGGCGAGCACAGTGTTGGCATCGAGCGCGCCCGTGCCATCGAGCGCCCAGAGGGCATGCGCGCGCCCGGCGGGCAACGCACCCTTCAGCGCCACGGCGCGCACCGCCGCGGTCAGGCGCTCGTCGCGTCGCTCGACCACGATGCGCTGCGCGGTCTCGCGCCACCACGCGTTGGGATGACTGAGTTTCTCCACCCACTGCGTCGTCGTCATGGCCGCGATGTTCGCGACGCGCGGCGCCGGCTTGTCCGCCGGGACCACGCGGTAGATGCGGCCGAGATGCTGTGGTGTCGCCAGCCCGCGCTCCTCACTTTGTTTCCGTAGGTAGCTCGTGAGCGAGATTCGGTGCTGCAGCACGCCGCGATAGAGATCGACGAGGTAGAGAGCGCCATCCGGGCCGGTCGAGAAACTGACCGGGCGGAAACGCTCATCGGTTGAGGCGATGAATTCACGCTGCTCGGCGGCATAGGCGTTGCGGCTGCGCACCGTGCCGTTTTCCTCAGCGACGACGGAGCGGCGGACAAAATTCGCCGAGGGCTCCGCGACAAATGCGTTGCCATAAAATTCCGGGAGCAAATCCCCGCGATAGATCCACATCCCGCAGGCCGCGGTGAATTCCTTGAGCCGCCCCTCGCGCAGCATCTCCGGGCGGTAGCCGCGGTTGATGCCGGGGTTCACGCGGGCCGGCCATACGAGCTGATTTTCGGCGGCGTTCACGTTGGTGCCGGCGAGGCGCGGGTAGTTGGGATTGCGCTGGAGGTAGTCCGAGAAAATCACGTCGACGCGCAGGTGGTCGCTGTTGGAGCCGTGGTAGAGCCGGCCGAAATCATCCTGCGTGAGACCCCACTGCCCGCGGAAACTCGTGGCGGCGGTCTCCCATTTGCCGCCGACGTAGCGAAATTTTTTCGTGTAGGCCGCGCTGTAGATCCAGTTGTCGAAGGCCGAGAGCAGGCTGTTCGGCGCGCGCTCGGGATTCGCGAGGTGCGGCCGCTTCGGATCGACGCGCACGCCGTAGTCGGTCGCGACGATTTCTTTTTGATCCGCTTTCCCGTCGCCGTCCGTGTCGCGATAAAACGCCAGCTCCGGCGGCGCGCCGACGAGCAGTCCGTCGCCCACCACCGCAATCGCGCGCGGGAGGACGAGGCCGTCGATGAACACCGTCGAAATATCGTAACGGCCGTCGCCGTCGGTATCGCGCAGCACGGACACGCGGCCCACGGGCAGATCCTCACCGTTGCCGTCGAGGTCCGGCATGTAGCCGCGCATCTCGACGACGAACATCCGCCCGTCTGGCGCAAACGCGATTGCGACCGGTTCCTGCACGAGCGGCTCGGCGGCGGCGAGTTCGAGCTTGATGCCGGGCGCGAGCGTGAACGCCTTCATCGCTTCCTCCGGCGTGAGCGCGGGTGCGGGCGGGATGCGATCGGCGGGCACGATGGGTTTCTGCACGACGCCCGCCTTGTCAGCATTGTCGCCGATCTGCGCGCCGGCGAAGTTTGCGGCGAAAATACCGAGGGCGAGGGCGCGGCAAGGGAAGCGGCCAGCGGAAATCATGGCGGGAAACTGCCAAGGTTCACCGCGCGCGGGCAAGCCCGCGGACTGCGGTGCGCAAAGTTTTCCTTTGCGCCGGTCGCGGCTTCTTGCGGCCATCTCCATTCGCTTCATGGAATTCGCCCCCGACGCCTCGCACCCGCACGCCCCGCACGGCGTCCCGCCGATCGATTTTCGCGCGGCGTTGAACGACGAGCAGTTCGCCGCCGTCACCGCGCCGCCCGGGCCGCTGCTCGTGCTCGCCGGCGCCGGCTCGGGCAAGACGCGCACGCTCACCTACCGCGTCGCCTACCTGCTCTCGCAGGGCGTGCGGCCGGGCGAAATTCTGCTGCTCACCTTCACCAACAAGGCCGCGAAGGAAATGCTCCATCGCGTCCACGATCTCACGGGCGTCGAGCCGGGACGGTTTTGGGGCGGCACGTTTCACAGCATCGGCCACCGCGCGCTGCGCATGCACGGCGAGACCATCGGGCTCCCGCGCAGCTTCACGATCCTCGACGCCGAGGAATCGGAGGGCGTGCTGCGCGACGCCGTCGATGCGACCGAGCGGGGTTTCTTCAAGGACAAGACCCACCCGAAACCCGGCCCGCTGCACGCGATCATCTCGATGTCGCGCAACACCCAGCTCTCGCTCGACGAGACGGTGCGGCGTTTTTTCCCGCAGCACGAGGGCATCATCGAACGGCTGCCGCTCTTCGCGAAAAAATACGCCGAGGCCAAGCGCACCGCCA
>JANXSC010000220.1 GCA_025352845.1 Opitutaceae bacterium | reverse complement strand
GAAGGACGGCAAGGTCACCGACAAGATCGAGTACCTCACCGCCGACCAGGAAGAGGGCAAGGTCATCGCCCAGGCCAACTCCGAACTCGACGACAAGAACCACTTCGTTGGCAAGGTCACCGTCCGTCAGGACGGAAACTTCCTCGAAGTCGCCGCCGGCGAAGTCAACTTGATGGACGTCTCGCCCAAGCAGGTCATCTCGATCGCTGCGGGCATGATTCCTTTCCTCGAGCACGACGACGCGAATCGCGCGCTCATGGGCGCCAACATGCAACGGCAGGGCGTGCCGCTCCTCCAGGCCGAGGCGCCGTTCGTCGGCACCGGTATCGAAGAGCGCGTCGCTCGCGACTCGAAAATCGTCGTCGTCGCCGAAGAGGCGGGCATCGTCGCTTCGGTTGATGCAAAGCGCATCGTCGTTACCAAGGACGGCGAGCTGCCGCGCAATCTCAAGACCGAGCCGAAGGCGCACACCTACGTTTACGAGCTGCGGAAATTCATGCGCTCGAACGCGGGCACGTGTTTCAACCAAAAGCCCATCGTCAAGCAGGGGCAGAAAATCAAGGCCGGCCAGATCATCGCCGACGGTCCCTCGACCGATCAGGGCGAGATGGCGCTCGGCCGCAACGTGCTCGTGGCGTTCATGCCCTGGAACGGTTACAACTTCGAAGACGCGATCCTCATCTCGGAGAAAGTGCTCCGCGAAGACATCTTCACCTCGATCCACATCCAGGAATTCGAGGTCACCGCGCGCGACACCAAGCTCGGGCCGGAAGAAATCACCCGCGACATCCCGAACGTCGGTGAAGAGGCACTCAAGAACCTCGATCACAACGGCGTCATCCGCATCGGCGCGGAAGTGAAGCCCGGCGACATCCTCGTCGGCAAAATCACCCCGAAGTCCGAGACCGAGCTCGCGCCCGAGGAAAAGCTCCTCCGCGCGATCTTCGGCGAGAAGGCCGCCGACGTGAAGGACACGTCGCTCATCGTCCCGTCCGGCGTCACCGGCATCATCATGGATGTGAAGGTTTCCTCGCGCATCGACAACCAGGAGGAAAAACTCTCCCCGTCCGATCGCCGCCGCCAGGCCAAGCAGATTCAGGAAGAGTATAAGACGCAGATGGACAAACTCCGCGAGGGTTTGACCGAAGCGCTCTCGAACATCCTTCTCGGCGAAAAGATTCCGCTCGACGTGATCAACGGCGAGTCCGGCGAAATCATCATCCCGGCGAACCGCAAGATCACCAAGACGCTCCTCCGCAAACTCGCCGCCGTCTCCAAGCACGTCCAGATCGATCCTTCACCGGTTCGGATCAAGATCATGGAGATCATCGGCAGCTACCAGACGAAGTTCGACGAGCTTGAGAGCGACCGCGAACGTAAGATCGGTTCCATCGAGGCGGGCGAAGGCTCGGCCGATGGCGCTATCAAGCAAGTCAAGGTTTACATCGCGACAAAGCAGAAACTCGAAGTCGGCGACAAGATGGCCGGCCGTCACGGCAACAAGGGCGTGGTTGCCAAGATCGTGCCCGAGGAAGACATGCCGTTCCTCCCGGACGGCACTCCGGTTGAAATCTGCCTGAACCCCCTCGGCGTGCCTTCGCGCATGAACGTCGGCCAGGTGCTCGAGACGCATCTGGGCTGGGCCTGCAAAAAGCTCGGCATCAAGGTGGCCACGCCCGTGTTCGACGGTATCCCGGAAAAGAAAGTCCGCGAATACCTCAAGGACGCGAAGCTGCCGATGTCCGGCAAGAGCCCGCTCAATGACGGCCGCACCGGCGAGAAGATCGATCAGGAGGTCGTCGTCGGCTACATCTACATGATGAAGCTGAACCATCTTGTGTCGCACAAGATTCACGCGCGCGCGGTCGGTCCTTACTCGCTCGTCACGCAGCAGCCGTTGGGCGGCAAAGCCCAATACGGCGGCCAGCGTTTCGGCGAAATGGAAGTGTGGGCGCTCGAGGCCTACGGCGCCGCGCACACGTTGCAGGAACTCCTCACCGTCAAGTCTGACGACGTGCAGGGCCGCACCAAGATCTACGAGTCGCTCGTCAAGGGCGACAACACGCTCCAGGCCGGCACGCCCGAATCGTTCAACGTGCTCATCAAGGAAATCCAGTCCCTCGGATTGGATATCAAGCTCCAGAAGCGCGATGCCCTGAGCTACGGTTCCTAACCGTGGCTCCGTTTGCCTTCATCCTTTCACACCAATTCAGGGAGACACTAAAATGATTCAACCCAACGACACTTCCGGCGCCACCCGCAACGAGGCTCGCGACGCCTTTGGCGACGAGGCCGCCGCGTTCGACTGCGTGTCCATCACGGTCGCTTCCCCCGAGACCATCCGCAAATGGTCCAAGGGCGAGGTCAAGAATCCCGAGACGATCAACTACCGCACCTTCAAGCCCGAGCCGGGCGGCCTCTTCTGCCAGAAGATTTTCGGCCCGGTGCGCGACTACGAGTGCGCCTGTGGGAAATACAAGCGCATCAAATACAAGGATGTCGTGTGCGACCGCTGCGGCGTCGAGGTGACGATCGCGCGCGTCCGCCGTGAGCGCATGGGCCACATCGAACTCGCCGTTCCCGTCGCCCACATCTGGTTTCTAAAGTCGATGCCGAGCCGCCTCGGCCTGCTCCTCGACATGACCGCGCGCTCGCTCGAGCGCGTGATCTATTACGAGAACTATATGGTCATCGACCCGGGCAAGACGCCGCTGGAGATGAAGCAGCTCATGACCGACACCGAGTATCGCTCGGCGCTTGAGGAATACGGTGACGATTCCTTCGTCGCCAAGATGGGCGCCGAAGCGGTCCGCGATGCGCTCGTGAAGACCGACATGGAGGCAACCGTCGTCGAGCTGCAGGAGCAGATGCGCGCGACAAAATCGAAGCAGATCAAGAAGAAGCTTTCGAAACGCCTGAAGGTCATCCAGGGCTTCATCCACTCGAAGAGCCGTCCGGAGTGGATGGTATTGGAAGTCTTGCCGGTGATCCCGCCGGACCTGCGCCCGCTCGTCCCGCTTGAAGGCGGCCGGTTCGCGACCTCCGATCTCAACGATCTCTATCGCCGCGTCATCAACCGCAATAATCGGCTGCGGAATTTGATGCAGTTGAAGACGCCCGATGTGATCATTCACAACGAAAAGCGCATGCTGCAGGAAGCGGTCGATGCGCTCTTCGACAACGGCCGTCACGGCCGTCCCGTTACGGGCGCCGGCAACCGCCCGCTGAAATCTTTGAGCGACATGCTCAAGGGCAAGCAGGGTCGTTTCCGCCAGAACTTGCTCGGCAAGCGCGTCGATTACTCCGGCCGCTCCGTCATCGTCATCGGGCCCGAACTGAAATTGAATCAGTGCGGCCTCCCGAAGAAAATGGCGCTCGTGCTCTTCGAGCCGTTCATCATCCGCCGCCTCAAGGAACTCGGTTTCGTGCACACCGTCCGCGGTGCGCGCAAGATGATCGAGAAGAAGTCGCCGGAAGTCTGGGACATTCTCGAGGAGGTTACGAAGGGCCATCCGGTGCTGCTCAACCGCGCGCCGACGCTCCACCGTCTGTCGATTCAGGCGTTCGAGCCGATCCTCATCGAGGGCGAGGCCATCCGCATCCATCCGCTCGTCTGCACCGCCTACAACGCGGACTTCGACGGTGACCAGATGGCGGTCCACGTGCCGCTCTCCCTCGAAGCGATCATGGAGTGCAAACTCCTCATGATGGCGACGTCGAACATCTTCTCGCCTTCCTCCGGCAAGCCGATTCTCACGCCGTCGCAGGACATCGTCCTCGGCGCGTATTATCTCACCATCGAGCCGCGCACGAAGCCGACGAAGAACCAGCGCGTGCCGCTCCTCAGCGGCCTGCACGAAGTGCTCTACGCCAAGGCCGACGGCGCGCTCAAGATGCACGATTGGGTTGACGTCCCGAATCTCGACTACGGTCGCGAGACGGTCTTCGGCGACACCAAGCGCAAGATCGTTCGCACGACTGTCGGTCGCGTGATCTTCAACCAGATCTGGCCGGCGGGCCTCGGCTTCGTGAACTTCCCGGTGCCGAAGAGCAAACTCGGCGACCTGATTCTCAACACCTACAAGATCTCGGGCAACCTCATCACCGTCGAGACCCTCGACAAGTTGAAGGAGCTCGGTTTCGCGACCGCCATGCAAGCGGGCATCTCGATCGGGATCGATGACATGATCATCCCCGATTCGAAGAAGGACATCGTCGCCGACTCGCGCAAAAAGATCACCGAGGTCGAGGCCCAGTTCAACAAGGGCATCATCACCGATGGCGAGCGCTACAACAAGGTCGTCGATATCTGGACCGGCGCCACCGACAAGATTGCGAAGGAAGTTTTCGCGAAGCTCGAAAACAACGATGGCAAGACCGAGGTCAACCCGGTCTACATCATGATGGATTCGGGCGCGCGCGGTAACAAACAGCAGGTCCGCCAGCTCTGCGGCACCCGCGGCCTCATGGCCAAGCCCTCCGGTGAAATCATCGAGCGTCCCATCCTGTCCTCGTTCCGCGAGGGCCTCACGGTGCTCGAATATTTCATCTCGACCCACGGCGCCCGCAAGGGTCTCGCCGACACCGCGCTCAAGACCGCCGATGCCGGCTATCTCACCCGCAAGCTTTGCGACGTGGCGATGGACGTCATCATCGCGGAAGACGACAGCGGTTCGCGCGATGGCGTGTGGAAGAAAGCGATCATGGAAGGCGACGACGAAATCGTGCCCCTCCGCGAGCGCATCATCGGCCGCTTCTCCAGCGACGATGTCATCAACCCGATCAATCCGAGCGAGATTCTCGTCGGCTCCGGCGAACTCGTCACCGAGGAAATCGCCTCCCGCATCGACGAGCTCGGCATCGAGCGCATCAAGGTCATGTCTCCGCTCACCTCGATCGCCAAAGGTGGCATCGATGCGAAGTCCTACGGCATCAATCCCGCGACCAGCCGCGTGGCCAAGATCGGCGACTCCGTCGGCATCATCGCCGCGCAGTCGATCGGCGAGCCCGGCACGCAGCTCACGATGCGCACGTTCCACATCGGTGGCGTCGCCACCGGCGGTTTCAAGACCCCCGAGATTCGCGTCAAGGCGAGCGGCAAGATCAAATACCGCGGCCTCCGTCTCGTCGAGACGGCGGACGGCGGCTCGATCGTGCTGAACAAGACGGGCACCATCCAGGTGCTCGACGCCGACGACAAGGAAGTCGAAGTTTACAACATCGTCGTCGGTTCCTTCCTTCACGTCGGCGACGGCGAGAAGATCGAAAAGAATGCCGTGCTTGCGCAGTGGGATCCCTACAACGTTCCGGTTCTCTCCGAGAAGGGCGGCTCGCTGCACTTCAAGGACATGATCCCCGGTGTCACGGTGAAGCGCGAACTCGACGAAGCGTCGGGTCGTATTGCCACCGTCGTCATCGAGCACAAGGAAGACCTTAACCCGCAGATCGAAGTGCGCGACGGAAAGAACAAGCCGCTCGCAGCCTATTCGATTCCCGTCGGCGCGCAGATCGCGGTTAACGAGGGCGACACCATCGCCCCCGGTGCGTTGCTCGCCAAGACGCCGCGTCAGGCGTCGAAGACGAAGGACATCACCGGTGGTCTCCCGCGCGTCGCCGAGCTTTTCGAAGCACGTCGCCCGAAGGAAGCGGCCGAGATGTCTCGTATCGACGGCATCGTGTCCTTCGAGGGCACCGTCCGCGGCAAGCGCAAGCTCGTCGTGAAAAACGACGAGACCTCGCAGGAAGAGGAACATCTCATCGCCACCGGCAAGCACATCATCGTGCAACCCGGCGACGTCGTGCACAAAGGCCAGCACCTCACCGAGGGCGCCGCCGATCCGCACGAGATCCTTGAGATCCTCGGGCCGTCCGCGCTCTACGATTTCCTCATTTCGCAGGTGCAGGAAGTTTATCGTCTCCAAGGCGTGACGATTAACGACAAGCACATCGAGATCATCATCCGCCAGATGCTCCGCAAAGTCCGCATCACCGATCCGGGCGACACGGAGAACTTCTGGGGCGAGCAGGTCGATCGCGCGACATTCCTCCTGGAAAACAAGCGCATCGAGGAAGCCGGCGGCAAACCCGCCGAGGCCGAACCGATCCTCCTTGGCATCACCAAAGCGTCGCTCGAAACCGAGAGTTTCATCTCGGCGGCCTCATTCCAAGAGACGACGCGCGTCCTCACCGACGCCTCGACGCTCGGCAAGGTCGATCTCCTGCGCGGCTTTAAGGAAAACGTCATCATGGGCCACTTGATTCCGGCGGGCACGGGCCTGCCGACCTACAAGCAGCTCAAGATTACGCTGCCCTTCGGCGCGGAACTGCCGATCGAGGAGCCGAAGCCGGCCGAGGCTAGCGCGAGCTAAGCCAGCGCTTCGAGTCTCACAGCCAAAGCCGCGGACGATGTTCCGCGGCTTTGTTGTGTCTTGAGGTGGCATCCGCACCGAGAGGGTGGGGCGTCGGTCTCGATGTGACGCGCTTCATTTCTCCGTCGGCGAAGATATTCTGCGCCGAAACGAATTCGTGCTTGAGATCGGCGCAGCACGGCCAACTCTGCACCCCCTTTCGACAGTTTCATGCGCGTTTCCGGCACCCACCGGTGAACGCTTTTTCTGCCGCGAGGATTATTTTACTCCGGTCCTCGCGACCATTTCTACTTTCCCTGAAAAAGTTCTTGCCGACTTTTCGAGGTAAAGTAGGGTCTATCTCTTTTCGCTAATTTCCACTCTCCCAGCCATCCTCTCCTCGTATGCCGACCATCAACCAACTCGTGCGCAAAGGCCGTAATAAGGTGCGCACCAAGTCGAAGTCCCCGGCTTTGAACGGAAACCCCTTCCGTCGTGGCGTCTGCGTGCAGGTGATGACCCGCACCCCGAAGAAGCCGAACTCCGCCATCCGTAAGGTCGCGAAAGTCCGCCTCACAAACGGCAACGAAGTCATTTCCTACATCCCGGATGAGGGCCACAATCTGCAGGAGCACTCGATTGTGCTCGTGCGCGGTGGACGCGTGAAGGATTTGCCCGGTGTTCGCTACCACATCGTCCGCGGCACCCTCGACGCCACTGGCGTGGAGAAGCGCCGTCGTTCCCGTTCCAAATACGGCGTCAAGCGCCCGAAAGCTGCCAAGTAATTTCACCGCCCGTTTTCCCAAACCGATTTCGCCATGTCACGTCGCCATAGAGCAGAGAAACGCCAGGTCGTCCCGGATGCCCGCTACAACAGCCCGTTGGTGGCGCACCTCGTCAATGTCATCATGAAGAGCGGCAAGAAGAATCTTGCGCAGCGCATTGTCTATGGCGCGTTCGAGAAAGTTTCCGAGAAACTCGAGAAGGGCGATCCGGTTGACCTCATGCTTGGGGCGCTGGAAAA
>JANXSC010000207.1 GCA_025352845.1 Opitutaceae bacterium | reverse complement strand
CAGCCGCCGATGGCGTCGTTGGCGCTCGGGCTGCGTGGGGCCCCGGGGCGCTCGTAGTTTTGGCGCGCGCCCTGGTAGATCTCGACCATGGGCTCGACCTGCGGATCCCAGTCGCGCCAGTCGGTGCCCATGCTCGTGGCGGACGTGTGCGAGGCGCAGACGCCGTTGAAGAATTTCAGGTAGCTGAAGAGCATCTGCGTGTCGGGCGCGTGGACCTCCGGGCTGCGGTCCGTGATGGGGAGGCGCGGGAGGGTGCGCACGCCGCGCTGGGCGAAGATCACGTTGCGGTGGCCTTCCGGGAAACGGACGCTGCGCTCGTAGGTAAAGGGCGGCTCGAAGACGCCGGGGATGCGATAGGCGTCGGTGGTCTTCTGCGTGAGCCACCACGTGTATTCGCGGCCCTGGCCGTTGTCGTGGTCGCCGTTGCCGAGCCAGTCCATGCCGGCCACATCGATGGCGTAGCGCCACATGTCTTCGAGCGGACCGTCGTTGCCGCCGTCGCCGGAGATTTCGGTGTGGCGGTGAAACTCACCGCGGATGACACGGAGCTGTTTCCCGTCGTGCGCGAAGCGGTAGGTGCGGGCCGCGGCGATCTCGGCGCGCTCTTTTTCCGTGGCGGCAGTGGCTTTCGCGGTGGCGGAGGGCGTGGCGGGCGCGGGCTTGAGCTTGGCGACGACCTTCGCCGCGGCGGCGGGAGATTCGAGGCGCGAGAGGAACACATCGTTGTCAAACGGATCGCGGTCGGTGTCGCTGCCGGCACGGAATTGCTGCACGTGGCGGCCCTGGCGATAGTCGCTGGAATGCGCGACGATGAGGCCACCGGCCGGATGCGCGGCGACGGCGGGCAAGTTGTAGATCAAGTTGTCGGAGTGCGGCAGGAGGATCGGGCCGATCCATTTCTGGCCGTCGAAGTAGGTCGCGTAGTTCATCCAGACGGAGCCCTGCGGCGTGTGGAAATTGCCCTCACGCGAACGGGCGAGGAGCCAGATGCGGCCGTCGCGGTCGCAGGTGATACGACCGAGGTTGTTGTAAATGGCGGCGCCGGCTTCCTCGGCTTCTTCGCCGGCGGTGCGCACGACGGCCTCGGCCTCGGGCCGGCGCACGGGGAGCGCGGCGGGACCGCGACGGAGGCGCGTGCCGGGCAGGCCGTTGGCGACAGCGGTGTCGGGCGCGAGCCACTTGCCGCCGTCGAGGATGCGCATGCCGATCTGGCGATCGCGATAAAGGCCGATGCCTTGGTCACGCACGAGGGCGCCCCAATCCTTGCCCCACGTCGCGCCGCTTTGCTCCCAGCAAACCCAGAGGCGATTCTGCTGATCGTAGGTGAGGGCGGGACGGGCCTCGTATTGCGGCGAAGACGTGGCGGGCTGCGCGGCCGAGGCTTTGCCGTTGGCGTCGAATTCGCGGAGCCAGATATCGTAGTCGCCCTTGTCATAGGTATCCCAGGCGATCGCGACGCGACCATCGAGGGCGGCGGCGATCGCGGGCATCCAGCACGAGCCGGACTGGGTGGAAACGCGTTCGGGTTCGGACCAACCGGTAGCAGTCTGGTGACGCGCGAGAATGCGAAACACGCCGTCCCGCATGCCCTGCCACGCGACCCAGACGCGGCCCTGTTGATCGGCGGTGGCGACGGCGTTGACGTCGGAGCCGGGGTCGTTCGAGAGATTGATCGGCGCGGAGAGCGTGGTGCCGGTGAGCGAGCGGGCCCAGATCTCGAAGTTCGCGGAGGCCGACGGATTTTGCCACGCGGCGTTTTCGCTCCAGACAATCCACACGGTGCCGCGACCGTCGACGGCGAGCGCGACCTTGTAGATGTCGCCCTTGCCGGCGGTGATGGCGAGGGGTTCGCCCGGCTTCCCATTCTTCACGGTGCGGAGCCAGATCTGGTCACCGCCGGGAGGCTGGGCGAGGAATGCGAAATCGGCGGGCGCCTTCGTCCACGCCCGCACGCGCTCGTCGCGATCGATGCCGGAGGTGAAGCTGATGTGGGCGACGTAGGTGGTGCCGTCGGACGCGACGGCGATGGCGGGATAATCATCGTCCGTGCGGCCCTGCGTGAGCGACTGCGTGGCGGCGGTGCGCTCGAGATCGACGGCGCCGCCGAGCATCTCGGCAACTTTACCGTAGGGAATATCGGCGAGCTTGAAGGTGAATTTGCCCTGAGGGGTATTGACGGTGACGACGGAGTCTTCGGTGACGTCGACGAGGCGGAGGATCACGCCGTTGTCGGCGATCGGGCCCGTGGCAGCGGCGGCTTTGTCCTTTTTCTTTCCTCCAGTGGCGGGAGTGGCGGCGCCCTGCTTTTGTTTTTGGGCATTGGTGCGGCGGACGGTGAGCGGGCGCGTCTCGGCTTTCCAGGAGGCGGCGCCCTCGGTCTTGTCGCTTTGCTGGAAGCGCCAGCCGCTGACGCTATCCACGCGGCCGGGAGCGACGGACGCGTTACCGTCCCACCTGGTGTTGGACTGATCGGTGAGACCGAAGCGGATGCGGACGCCAACTTCGCTGGCGTGGGCGAGCGTGAGACTAGCAAGCAGGACGAGGAAGGCGAGGCGACGGAGGAGTGAGGGCATATTGGGGCGAGGGGTGGCGAGCATGGAACGGGCGGCAAAAAATAGACGGCGCGGGAGCGACTTGGTTGCGCGGATGAGGGCGTTGAGCCGTCGAATGTGACGGACGAGGTGGCGTTCTTCTCGCGGCGTGAGGGGGCGTGAGCCGGACAGCCGGGTGGAGTCGCGGAGTTCGATAGTGGAGCGATGCATCGTGCCGATGCACGAGCTTCGTTCCGGGCCGGACGAGGTGTTTGGTTGTCGGGCTCTGCCCGCGCGTTGGCCCGGAGGGGCACGCCCAGCCACGCGGCGTCAGCGCGCGGGAAGGTGGAGGCGACGCAGGAGCACGACCTTGGGGGGTGTGCGACGACTTCGCGCATCGGCGATCCGAAGGCCCTCGGGCGTGAATCTTCCTCCGTCTTCCGTTACGCGCAATCTCGACCGCGATGGCGGACGCCTCGGCGACCGGCGCGGCGTTCGTCCGCTGCTCGTATTCCCGTTGCATCTGAAGATCATCGGCCACACCGAAGAAGCGGCTCCATTGCTGAAAGCGGTCGGAATAAAGGCGGACGCGGGCGTAATCGCTCTTAAGGAGCCTCTGAAAAACTCCCCTGAGCAGAGGGAACAGATTATGCCCGGAAGGATCGCAAGCCCGCATGAGCCAACAAACGACGTTTCTTTCGCTGGGTTGCCTGACGAAGCGGACGCGGGCCGATCGCTTTCTCGA
>JANXSC010000204.1 GCA_025352845.1 Opitutaceae bacterium | reverse complement strand
CGAGCGCCTAAAATACCACCGTTAAGACCGGGGCGTTTTAATTGTCGTCGTGGGGCGGTCTAATTGTCGCCGGGGGCGTAGTTCGATCATCGCTGGTTTCCCTTTGCCGGGGTCAGGATGTCTATGGGTCTGTCTGGCGCGTTGGGACGGTTGTGTCCTAATTTGGCATTCCCATTCTTCCGGGGATGCCGACCAAGCTAAAACGGAAATTGCTGACCCCCGCAGACGAATGTTTGGGTGAGCTTAGTCAGTTCAAGGACACTCCCTTCCTTAAACGTGAATTCTGGGCGAAACGACGGACCTTCAAAGTTGGGCCAAATTTGAAGCATGTTCAGGTGTGGGCTGTAATCCCTGTTCAACCGAACCCAAAGCGGAAACGCGGTGGTGTGACAAACGTGAATAATGATGCCACCCATAACGACCGTAACAATCTGTGCTATTGGTTCAGAGAGAACCGGGGGTCGTTGGCTTCGGTCTAAAACGCCAATCGCAATCTGGTCGTATTCAGGAGCTAAATCACGTGCGGAGTAGGGCGCGATCCAAACGATTCCTTTGTCGGAAGGCTTGGTGAGTTTGTAGAATTTGGTTCGCTCGGATTGAGGGATGGCGACAATATCCGGCTGAATGAAATCGACTACCATTGCGAACATGGTGGCCCAAGTCGCTAGGTTATGCCGGTCACCAGCAGTAATCGAATCCCACTGGCCCCGATGAATCTTTAAAATAGCATCCTTGGATTCATTCTGAATCCGACTCATCCAGGTGTTGTTGCACTCTTCACATACGATTTTGAGCTTTCTAGTGTGTGCGCCGCCACGATCTAGCTTCCCGTGAAAAGCGGAGTATTGCTCCATACCTGCGGCGTCGAAGCCGCTTATGCGTCTTGAAAACCGCCGTGACGGTTTCGGTGAGATAGCGATGTATTTGTGAAGCTATCGCGCGAAAATGTGTTCCCTAGACATCTTGCGAGTGCGCTCGCAAAAGATGCAGGCACCTCCCGAAGGCCGTGCTTTTCGCCCCATTTAGGCGACACTGGCGCGCTGGTTGAGTGCCGCCCGAATCCACTCCGAGACCGTTAGCTTTTCCTGAGCGGCTTTCTTTTCAAATAATAGGCGCTCGGCATCGGTGAGGCGCACCGGAAACACCTTCTTCACTTCGCTCTTTGGGAGTTTTGGTCTGCCTAGCTTAGGTTTCTTGTTCATAATTGTAATACGAAAAAACGTGACATGGAGCGTATTCTTGTATTACGTTTAGTCAACCTCACATTAAGTCATGGCGAACATCCTCCCTATCGAAAAGAAAGCAGCAGTCGTTTCCATGCTTTGCGAAGGCAGCAGCATTCGCAGCGTCGAGCGTGTTACCGGCATTCACCGCGACACTATCATGCGCCTTGGCGTCCGCATGGGCGAAGGTTGCAAACGGATCATGGACGAAAAACTCCGCAATCTCGACTCCCGCGTGATTGAAGTTGACGAAGTGTGGGAATTCGTGGGCATGAAGCAGAAGACGGCCAACCTCACGGAGGCCGGAGAAGGCATGGGTGACGTTTGGACTTGGATCGCCTTGGATGCTGAAACGAAGCTCGTTCCCGCCTTCGCTGTTGGGGCGCGCAATCAGGTCATGGCGGACCTGTTCATCGAAGACCTTGCCGCTCGTCTTTCCCATCGCGTGCAGATTTCCAGCGATGCACTTCGCACCTATCAGGGAGCCATCGAACGGGCATTCGGAACTGATGTGGACTACGGGACAGTTGTGAAAATCTTTTCCGGCGCGCAACTGGATGAACAGCGCCGATATTCTCCGCCCGAGGTCGTGAGTGTGGAGAAAATGGTGATCAGTGGAACCCCCGATACTTCCCTGATTTCTACCAGTTATATCGAGAAACAAAATCACACCCTGCGTATGCACTGACGCCGGCTTTCCCGTCTCACCAACGCGTTCAGCAAGAAGCTGGAAAACTTCAAAGCTGCCGTGGCACTTCACTACGCCTACTACAACTTCGTCAAGATGCACAAAACGATCCGTTGCACGCCTGCCATGGCTGCGGGTGTTGTCAGTTCTCCGTGGACTGTCGGCAATCTCGTTGAAATGATCGAGGCATGAGCGAACGAATCGAAAAGCTAAGGGACGCGGTGCAAGTGATGCACCGCTGTCCTGCTTCGCACGCTGAGTCTGTGCCCGTGCGTGAAATGTTCGGCGATAAGGTCGCGTGGGAGGGTGTCGTTGAAGCGTTCGCCATCACAGGCCATCCCAAGGCGAAACGCTGCTACGCGTGGAGCTACCAAGACGGCAAAGAATCGCAGTTTGTGACCGTCCTAGAGATTCCGCCGGTGAAGGACGCACAGACCGCTGTGCGCGCCTCAATCGCTGCGGCGAGGTAGCCTGACAGGGTAAAGCATCGCGAGTCTGATAAGCGGCGAGACGCGTTGTTTGCGCGACGGCCTCGGAACCGGCAGCGGCTTGGTGTCGGGCTCTGAAATCCAATCCTTGCGCCAGTGCTCGTGAGTCAGCGCGCCAAGCCCGGTTCGGCCACGGGCGATTTTACCGGTGCCGTAGGAAAAGCACCATTTGTGCCGAGAGGCTTTCGCCTTCGGTTTCGTATCATGCGAAGGGTGCCGCGCTTTGAAGCGTTTGCGAAGCAATTGGCCCCGTTGTTCTAAGTCCATTCGCACGGACTCATGCCAACTCGGCTCGCGGGCAATTCTGAATTCAAACTAGGACACTACCGTTGGGACAAGGGACTTGACAGAGCGCAGACGGAACGGTGTTGTGCTTGGCTTTTCCCAGCAAGAATCGCTCCGCAAAACATCCGACATGGCTCTCAAAATCCGTCTCACCAAGGTTGGCTCCGTGCACCAGCCTCTCTATCGCGTGGTCGTCGCCGAGGCGCGTTCGCGCCGCGATGGCGCGCCGGCCGAATTTCTGGGCACCTACACGCCGAAGACCAAGGGCAACCCGATCAAGCTGAAGCTGGACCGGGTCGACTACTGGCTCAGCAAGGGCGCGCTGCCGACCGACACGATGCACTCCATGATCAAGAAGGCGCGCCGCGCTGCGGCCGCCGCCGCTCCCGCACCCGCTTCGGCCTGAGTCTTCATCGCGAAGACACGAAGAGCACAAAGGTCGGCCAAAGAATTTCCCCAGCCCCGGTGCGAACCGGGGCTTTTTCGTAGGCGAAAACAGGTCCGTGCCCTTCTGTCTTGGTGGTGAACCGATCCTCTCCTTTTAAAATCATGCCGCTGACGATCGACATCCTCACGCTCTTCCCGCGGATGCTCGATGGCTTTCTGACCGAAAGCATTCTGGGCAAGGGCATCGAAGCGGGGCATCTCGTGGTGAAGGTCCACGATCTGCGCAGCTGGGCGACCGACAAGCATCGCACGGCGGACGACCGGCCGTTCGGCGGTGGGGCCGGCATGGTGCTCAAGCCCGAGCCGGTGTTTTCGGCGATCGAGCAATTGCAGACGCCGGGCTGCCGCCGGATTTACCTCACGCCAGACGGCGTGCCGCTATCGCCGGCGATCGCGCAGGAACTCGCGCGCGAGACGCACCTGATTTTTCTCAGCGGGCATTACGAGGGAATCGATCAGCGCATCCGCGACACCGTGATCGATCGGGAGATTTCCATCGGCGATTATGTGCTCACGAACGGCACGCTCGCCGCCGCCGTGGTCATCGATGCGCTGGCGCGTTTCATCCCCGGCGTGCTCGGGGAGGAAAAGTCATTGACGCACGAATCCTTCACCAGCAAGTTGCTCGACTTTCCTCAATACACGCGTCCCGCCGAGTTTCGAGGCATGTCCGTTCCCGAGGTTCTTCTCTCGGGTAACCATGCCGAAATCGAGAAATGGCGGCACGCGCGACAGGTGGAAAAAACCCGTCAGGTCCGACCCGATTTACTCAACTAACTCACTGCAATGAATCTGATCATCAACGAAATCACCGCCCATCAGGTGAAGAAAGATATGGCGCCGTTTAAGGTCGGCGACGGCGTGCGCGTGCACACGAAGGTCCGCGAAGGCGACAAGGAGCGGGTGCAGGTTTACGCCGGCATAGTGATCGCGCGCAAGGGCGGCGGCATCCACGAGACCTTTACCGTGCGCCGCCTGAGCTACGGCGAGGGCGTCGAGCGCGTCTTCCCGGTCAATTCGCCGAACATCGAAAAGGTCGAGGTCGAGCGCGAGTCCGAGCCGATGAAAGCCCGCCTCTATTATCTCCGTGGTCGCAGCGGCAAGGCCGCGGTCGCCGTCAAGGAGAAGGATCGCGCCGCCGAGGTGCACGCGAAACGCGAGGCGGAAAAAACCGCCCGCGCCACGAGCGCCAAACCCGCCGCTCCCGCCAAGGCCGAATAATCGGTCTGAGTCGCACGGAATTATTTTCGCCAAGGCGAGCCCGACATGGGCTCGCCTTTTTTTTTGCGCCAGTCCCGCCGGAGCGATAAAAGAGATTTCTTTCATCGTGCGCAGGAATGCAATCGCTCGGCATGACAGAAGAACGTGCATGCAACGAAACTTCGGGCTTTCCCGCGCCCCCTGCGCGCACTACGCCTAGCGCAAATTTTTTCATGACGCTGCAAACTCACCTCCTCGCCAAAGCGGCCAACCAGGCGCGCGGCCTCGCCATCGACGCGGTTCACGCGTGCTCCTCGGGCCACCTCGGCCTCCCGCTCGGGTGCGCGGAAATGGGCGCCGTGCTCTTCGGCCATGCGCTCAGCCACAACCCCGAGCGCCCGCGCTGGCTCAATCGCGACCGATTCGTCCTCTCCGCCGGCCACGGCTCGATGTTTCTCTACGGCTGGCTGCACCTCAGCGGCTACGATGTGCCGATCGAGCAGGTGAAAAGATTCCGCGCGCTGCACAGCACGACGCCCGGCCACCCGGAATTTCACGAGACGCCCGGTGTCGAAGCCACCACGGGTCCGCTCGGCCAGGGCATCGGCAACGCCGTCGGCATGGCCGTCGCGGGCCAGATGGCCGCGGCGCGCTTCAACACCGCCGAGCATCCGATCTTCGATTACCATGTCGTGTGCCTCGCGGGCGACGGCTGCATGCAGGAAGGCGTCGCGATGGAGGCGTGCGCCTTCGCCGGCCACCAGAAGCTCGACAACCTGATCCTCATATACGACTCGAACGACGTCACGCTCGACGCGATGGCGGTGAAGACGCAGAGCGAAAACGCCGCCGCGCGTTTCAAGGCCATCGGTTGGGACGTGCAGACTTTCGACGGCCACGACATGGCCGCGTTTTTGAAGGCCTTCAACAAGGCGAAGAAAACCAAGAGCGGAAAACCCCAGCTCCTCATCGCAAAGACGATCATCGGCAAGGGCATCGCCGAAGTGCAGGGCACCGCCAAGGGCCACGGCGAGGGTGGGGCGAAATTCTCCGACACCGCGCGCGCCTCACTCGGGTTGCCCGCCGATCAACACTTCTTTGTTAGCGACGACGTGCGCGCGTATTTCGCGGCGCACAAACAGCGGCTCGTCCGCGGCTGCAACAAGTGGGCGAAGACCTTCAAGGCCTGGGCCACCGCGAATCCCGAAAAAGCCGCGCTCCTCGAATCGCGCAACACTGCGCCCAACGCCGCCGCGCTCCTCGCAAAAATCCCGGCGTTCCCCGCCGACGCCAAGCTCGCCACGCGCGCCGCCGGCCGCGACGTGCTCCAGCCGCTCGCCGCGGAACTGCCGCTCCTCTTCGGCGGCAGCGCCGATCTCTACGGCTCCACGCTCAACTACATCGCCGCCGACAAGGATTTCGATCCGACGAATCGCGGCGGCCGCAACATCCGCTTCGGCATCCGTGAGCACGGCATGGCGGCCATCGCCAACGGCGTGGCTTACGACGGCCTGTTCCGCCCGAGTATCGCGACGTTCCTCGTGTTCGCCGATTATTCGCGCCCGGCGATGCGTCTCGCCGCGCTCGCGAAACTGCCGGTCCTCTACATCTACACGCACGATTCTGTCGGCGTCGGTGAAGATGGTCCCACCCACCAGCCCGTCGAAACGATCTCCGGCCTGCGCGTCATCCCGGGCCTCGATGTCATCCGCCCCGCCGATTCCGAGGAGACGGCTGGCGCCTTCGCCGCCGCGCTTGAGCGCACCGATGGTCCGACCCTGCTCGCGCTCACGCGCCAAAATCTCCCGATGCTGAACGAAATTCCGCTGCAAACCCGCCGCGAGGGCGCGGCGAAGGGCGGCTACATTGCCGTCAAGGAATCCGCCGCTCTCACGCACATCCTCATCGGCACGGGGAGCGAACTCCAACTCGCCCTCGCCGCCGCCAAAACGCTCGGCGCCGGCGTGCGCGTGGTCTCGCTGCCCTGCACCTCGCGCTTCGATCGGCAGTCGGCGGAATATCGCGAGAGCGTGCTGCCGGCGGCGTGCCGCAGGCGCGTCGCGGTCGAAGCTGGCGTCACGATCCTCTGGCACAAGTATGTCGGCCTCGACGGCAAGGTCGTGGGCATCGATCGCTTCGGCCTGAGTGCGCCCGCACCGCTTGCGTTCAAGGAGCTCGGCATCACGGCCGAGGCCGTCGTGGCGGCGGCGCAGTCGCTCTGAGTTTCGTTCGCGCGGCATGGCCGCCGGGCATCGGGGCGCGCCGCCCCATTAAGCATACCGGGGTGGGCCGATCGGCCCATCTCTGTGCTGCAATTGTCACACATGGCGGCTTGCTTTTATCGTTAGGCGGCTAACTATCCGCCGCCTTACTTTATTTTCCATGCCACTGTTGATGCTGAAAGACCTCCCGCGCTACGAGTGCCTCCTCGAGGCCTCGCGCGAGTTTCCCGACCTCGATCCGTCTGCGGCCGAGGTTTTCCTCCACCTGCTGCGCTCGGGCGACGAGGCGTTTCGCGTGGTCGAGTCGCACCTCGCGCAGCACGATATTTCCCAAGGGCGCTTCGGGGTGCTGATGGCACTGTGGGGAAATTGCCAGCGCGCCGGCTCGGCCACGGAGAAGCCGCTGACGCCGGCCGAGCTCGCCGAGCGCACCGGCGTGACCCGCGCCACGATCACGGGATTGGTGGACACGCTGGAGACCGCCGGACTTGTCACGCGCACCCCGCATCCCGACGACCGTCGCATGATGTCCATCGGCCTGACCAAGCGCGGGGCGAAGACGCTGGCGAGGATCATGCCCGAGCACTTTCGCCGGATGGCCTGGCTGATGGAACCTTTGCGCGAGCCGGAGCGGAAGACCTTTGTCCGCCTGCTGACCAAGGTGCTCACGCGCGCCGCCGGCGATCCTTCCGCATCCAAACGCGAAACGGGTGTCCTGTCCGCCCGCTCCTGATCGTTGTTACTTTTGTTCAACCGCCGTCCCCCTCTACTCACATGCTCAAGAAAGTTCTGATCTACGCTTCGACTGTTGTCGCCCTTGCTGTCGTCGTTCTCTCGCTGGTCTTCATCAAGAAAGGGCAGTTTGCCGCGATGGGCGCGGCCGTTTTTGTTCCGCCGCCGGAGACCGTTACGGACGCCACTGTCACCGAGGACGCTTGGGAAAATCTACTCGTCGCCAACGGCTCCATCGCGCCGGTGCAGGGCGTGATGATCGGTGCCGAGGTGCCGGGCAAAGTCGTGGGCATTCACTTTGAATCGGGCGCCAGCGTTGCGGCCGGCGCGCTGCTCGTGGAACTCGATGTGAGCACCGAGACGGCACAGCTCCGCGCCGCCGAGGCGCTCGCCGAGCTGGCCAAGCTCAACCTCGCCCGCGCCCGCGAGCTGCGCGCCAATGGCACCAACTCCAGCGCCGATCTCGATTTGGCGGATGCGCAGTCGAAACAGGCTGCGGCCGCTGCGGACAACATCCGCGCTGGCATCGCCAAGAAATCCATCCGCGCGCCGTTTGCCGGCCGACTGGGCATCCGGCTCGTGCAGCTCGGCCAGATTCTCAAGGACGGCGAGGCCATCGTCTCCCTCCAGACCGTCGATCCGATCTATTCCAATTTCACCCTGCCGCAGCAATTCCTCAGCTCGCTCGCCGTGGGCAACGACGTGCGGCTCACGACCGACGCCGCGCCGGGCCAAACCTTCGCCGGAAAAATCACGGCCATCGCGCCGGAAATTGACGCGGTCACGCGCAATGTGCGCGTGCAGGCGACGTTCGCCAATGCCGACGCCAAGCTTCGCACCGGGATGTTCGGCTCGGTCGCCGTCCTGCTGCCCGCGACGGGCAAGAGTCTCGTCATTCCCTCCACCGCAATCCTGTCCGCGCCCTACGGCGATTCTGTTTTTGTGATTTCCGAGGGGAAAAATGCCAAGACGGGCGAGACCGAGAAAACCATCCGCCAGCAATTTATTCGCACGGGTGCGGCGCGCGGCGACTTTGTGGCGGTCGTCTCCGGTCTGAAGGTGGGCGATCAAGTGGTGACCACCGGTGTTTTCAAACTCCGTCCCGGCATGGCGGTGAAGATTGACAACGCGCTTGCGCCCAAGGCGCAGCTCGCTCCCAAGCCCGACAACAGTTGAGCGCACTCTGACGCGCCCCGTTCCTCAGTTCAGTTTGCGAGTTCCGTTTCAGTCCATGAAATCCTCTTTCACCGATCTCTTCATCAAGCGTCCCGTCCTCGCGATCGTGGTCAACGTCGTGATCATTATCGCGGGGTTGCAGGCCTACCGGTCGCTCAACGTCCGCCAATACCCGCGCAGCGATAACGCGACCGTTTCCGTCTCGACCGTTTACGTCGGCGCCAATGCCGAGCTCGTGCGCGGCTTCGTCACCACACCGCTCGAGCGTGTCATCGCAGCCGCCGATGGTATCGACTACGTCGAGTCCAAGAGCCTGCAAGGGTTCTCCGTCATCACGGCGCGCCTGAAACTCAACTACGAGCCGACCAAGGCGCTCGCCGAAATCAGCGCCAAGGTGAACCAGGTCCGCAACGACCTGCCGCCCGAGGCCGAGATTCCGTCGATCAGCGTGCAGTCCGCCGACTCGCAGTTTGCCTCGGCCTACCTCAGCTTTGCGTCGGACATCCTTTCGCAGAGCGAGATCACCGACTATCTCGTGCGCGTGGTGCAGCCGCGGCTCTCCGCGGTGCCCGGCGTGCAGCGCGCGGAAATCCTCGGCGCGCGCACGTTCGCGATGCGGATCTGGCTCAAGCCTGATCGCATGGCCTCGCTCAACATCAGCCCGGCGCAGGTGCGCACCGCGCTGGCACAAAACAATTATCTGGCCGCCGTCGGCGCCACGAAGGGGTCGTTTGTGCAGGTCAATCTTACCGCCAACACCGACCTGCACTCTGTGGGCGAATTCAAGCGCCTCGTGATTCGGCAGAGCGGCGACACCACGATTCGTCTCGAGGACATCGCCGATGTGGTGCTCGGTTCCGAAGACTACGACACGCAGGTGCGCTACTCCGGTCAGACCGCAGTGTTCATGGGTATCTATCCGCTGCCGCAGGCCAACACGGTCGACGTCGTCAAGCGCGCCCGCGTCGAACTCGAGTCGATCAAGAAGGATCTGCCCAACGGCCTGGAGGCCCGCATCGGCTACGACGCCTCGAAATACATCAGCAACGCCATCCACGAGGTGACGGTCACGCTCATCGACACGCTGCTGATCGTCGTCGTCGTCATCTTCCTCTTCCTCGGCTCGGTCCGCTCGGTGATCGTGCCGATCCTCGCCATTCCCGTTTCGCTAATCGGCGGCCTGTTCCTGATGCAGATTTTCGGTTTCACCATCAACCTGCTCACTCTGCTCGCGATCGTGCTGTCGGTCGGTCTCGTCGTCGACGACGCGATCGTCGTCGTGGAAAACGTCGAGCGCCATCTGCGCGACGGACTGAAGCCGTTCGACGCCGCCATCCTCGGTGCGCGTGAACTCGTCGGCCCCGTGATCGCGATGACGCTCACACTCGCGGCCGTTTACGCGCCTATCGGATTGCAGGGCGGTCTCACCGGTTCACTCTTCCGTGAGTTTGCGCTCACGCTGGCCGGTGCGGTGACGATCTCCGGCGTGGTGGCGTTGACGCTTTCGCCGATGATGGCGGCCAATCTGCTCCGCAGCGGCCACGCTGAGCGCGGTTTCGTAGGTTTCGTGAACCGCCGTTTCGACTCGGTTCGCCGCGCCTATAGTCACGTGCTCGATGGCACGTTGAAGCACCGCCCTGCGGTTTACATGGTGTGGCTCGTGATTACGGCGCTCACGCCGTTCATGTTCATGTTCTCGCCGGTCGAACTCGCGCCGCCGGAGGACCAGGGGGTCATCTTCGGCATTCTCACCGGCTCGGCCAACGCCACCGCGGACCAGAAGGCCATCTACGGCAAGGCGGTCGAGGAGGCATTTCTCGGCACCAAGGAAGTGGACTTCACGTTCCAGCTCATGTTTGGCGGCGCCGCGAGCGCGGTCAGCGGCGCAGACGGCTTCGGTGGCATGGTGGTGAAACCGTGGTCACAGCGAAAGCGAAACGTCTTTCAGATCATGCCGGAGGTGCAGCAGAAACTCAGTGGGGTGACGGGCATGCAGGTCTTCGCCACGACGCCTTCGGCGCTGCCCGGCGGCAGTAATTTCCCGGTCGAGTTCGTCATCGCCTCGACAGCCGATGCGGATCGGCTGCTGGAGTTTGCCGAAAAAATTCAGGCGAAGGCGATGCTGAGCGGCAAATTTGCCTTCCCGCCCATCATCGACCTCAAGGTCGATCAACCGCAGTCGGAGATCGTCATCGACCGGGAAAAGGTTGCTGCCCTCGGGCTCAATCTCGCGCAGGTCGGTGCGGATCTCGGCTCCGCGCTCGGTGGGAACTTCGTGAATCGCTTCAACATCGCGGGGCGCAGCTACAAGGTGATTCCGCAGATTGCGCGGGCGGAGCGGCTCAATCCGGAGCAACTCAAGGATCTTTATGTCAGCGGACCCAACGGTCAGGTCGTGCCGCTCAGCAGCATCGCCACGATTCGAAACAAGACCGTGCCGCGTTCGCTCAATCGCCTCCAGCAGTTGAATGCGGTGAAAATCTCCGGCGTGACCACCCGCACGCTCGACGAGGCGCTCGTTGTGCTGGAAGACGCCGCGCGCGAGATTCTCCCGCCCGGAGCCGTGATCGACTACACGGGTGAGTCGCGCCAGCTCCGCACGGAGGGCAACAAGTTCCTGCCCGCGTTCATGCTCGCGGTCGTGCTCATCTTCCTCGTGCTCGCGGTGCAGTTCGACTCGTTCCGCGATCCGTTGGTCATCCTCGCGGGGTCGGTGCCGCTCGCCATGTTCGGCGCGCTCGTGTTCACGGTGCTCAAGATGCCCAATCCCAACATGCCATATTGGACCAACGGCTGGACGACCACGATGAACATTTACGCGCAGGTCGGCCTCGTCACCCTCGTCGGCCTGATCGCGAAGAACGGCATTCTCATTGTCGAGTTTGCGAATCATCTCCAGGAGCAGGGCAAGTCGAAGATCGAGGCCGTGCGCGAGGCCACGCTTACGCGCCTGCGGCCAATTCTCATGACGTCGGTCGCCACGGTCGCCGGTCACTTTCCGCTCACACTCGTCAGCGGTGCCGGTGCCGCCGCCCGCAATAGCATCGGTCTCGTGCTCGTCGGCGGCATGGCCATCGGCACGGTTTTCACTCTGCTCATCCTTCCTTCCATCTACGTGCTCTTCGCCCGCGATCACTCGCACGACCGGGTGCCGGAGCCGAAACGTGCGCTGCCCCAGCGCGCCGCCGAGCCCGTCTTCGCCAAATGATTTTCCCGCCCATGAAATTTGCCCGCCACCATTTCTCGCCGGTTGCCGTCTCGCTGGCGCTCACGTGCGCCCTCGTCCAGGCGCAGCCCAAGCCGGCACAACCCGTGCCCGACATCCTCGATCTGCCGACGGCGGTCGCCTTTGCGCTTGAGAACAACTTCGCCATCCGCCAGGCGCGCGAGCGCATCCGCCAGCAGGAGGGCGTGGTGATCGAGGTTTCGGCGCGGACCATTCCCAACGTCGCGGCGGCGGCCGCTTACCAGCGCAACGACCGCGAAATCTCCAGCGGCTTCCCCGCGAGCGATCGCGCGTGGCAGATCAGCCTCACGGCGTCGCAGGTCATCTATGCGGGCGGCGCGGTCAGCTCCGCGGTGAAGGGATCGAAGCTCACGCGCGAGGCCGCGCTGCTCGATTTGCAGACCACAATCAACGAGGCGCTGCTGCAGGTGCGCACGGGTTTCTACCGCGTGCTGCTCGCGCGCGAACAGATCAAGGTGCAGGAGTCGAACCTCGATTTGCTCCAGCAACAGTTGAAGAACGCCACCGATCGGTTCAACGCCGGGACGGTTTCGAGTTTTGAAAAACTCCGCGGCGAGGTCGCGGTGGCCAACGCCAAGGCGCCGCTGATCACCGCGCGCAACGACTGGCGGCTCGCCATCGAGGCGCTGCGGCAGACGCTCGGCTTCACGACCAACACCGTCGAGTCGCTGCGCAAGGTGCCGGAGTTTATCGGCACGCTTGAGTTCGCCCCGCTGACCTTCGATTTGCAGGCGGCATTCGAGACCGCCCGCGCCCATCGGCCCGACTTGGAGCGGCTCGCGAAACTCACGCAGGCCCGCGAGGAAGGCGTGACGGGGGCGCGTTCCGGTTTTTATCCGAGCGTGGGCGCCTTCGGCGGGTGGCAGTTGCGCAAGGGATCGACGGACCATTTTGGCGATTCGAACAACGGCTGGCTCGTCGGGGTGCAATCGCAGTGGAATATCTTCGATGGCCGCGCGACCCAGGGCCGCGTGACGCAGACGAAATCGCTGCTGGAGCAGACGAAGCTCGCGCTCGGCGAAGCCCAGCTCGCCGTCGAGGTGGAGGTCCGGCGGGCGCACTCGCAATGGCAGCAGGCCACCGAACTGGCCGAGGCCTCCGCCCTCGTGATCGATCAGGCGACCGAGTCCGTGCGGCTGGCCAACGCCCGCTACAACGCTGGCACCGGCACGCAGCTCGACGTCCTCTCCGCCCAGGTCGATCTCACGACGGCGCGCACCAATCAGATTCAGGCCTTCTACGGCTACAACGTTGCGGTCGCCTCGCTGCGAAAGGCCATGGGGCAGGCAGACGAGTTCGTGAAGAAGTAGCCGTCGGTGATTTCGTAGGCACCCCGCTCGCGGGCGCTCTGGTCGCAAGCCGTCCGAGCGCTCGCAAGCGAGCTGGCCTATGGCGGCACACGGCGTCGGGCCTTACTGAGCCTCGCAAAATTGCGTGACGCGGGCGCTTGAAAGTAGGGCGGACTTCAGTCCGCCTTTCTGGGTGCCGAAGGCGGGCTGAAGCCCGCCCTGCCCCGGAGTTTCTCGTCATCGTATTTTTCGAGTCTCAGAGGGCGTCGAAAAAGAGTCTCCTCGCTTGTCATTCTGAGTGGAGTGAAGAATCCAGTGGGATATCCGCACCTCTAAAAGCGGCACGTTAATCCAAGTGGATTCTTCGCTGCGCTCAGAATGACAGACCTTTTTCGACGCCCTCTCAGTAATTCAACGGCAGTGGCCCGGTGGCGGGTCTGACTCGTTCAAAAATTTTCCTCTCCCAAGTCCGCAACTGCCCGGGCATACGGGTGTCACCCTCGCGGTCCATGAAACTGAAACTCCCTCGGCTACTTCTGCTCAGCGCCCTCACGCTCGTGGCGTTGCTGGCTGGCGGGGTCGTCATCGCTTTCAGTTCCGGCTTTCAGACTTGGGCGCTGCGGCGGTTCATCGCGAGCCGGCCGGGTTTGCGCGTCGAGGTGAGCGAAGTCTCCGTCGGGTTGAACCGGGTCGAACTGAAAAATCTCCGCTACGAGCAGGGCGGGGCGGTGCTCATGGTCCCGGCGGTCATGATCGATTTGCCCGTCGTCAAGGCCGGATGGGATCGGCGGATCGCGGTTTCGCGGTTGGTCGCCCACGGCTGGACGCTCGATCTTTCCACGGCGGAAAAAAATTCCAGTGCGCCGCCGGTTCCAGGCAACGCCGCAAAGCCCGGGCCGATCCCCGCGCGCACGGTGCAGGTGTTTGCGGGCATCTTCGGCCAGCTCGCCATTCCCTGCGACGTCGCGATCGACGGCGTGGAATTGGTGGGCGAGGTGATTCTGCCCGAGTCGCGCGGCCGGGTGAAAGTTACGCTGCTCGGCGGCGGGCTCGGTGCCGCGCGCGAGGGCAAATTCAATCTTGTCGCCACTGCGGCCCTCGGCGGCGCCGGGGTCCGCACCGTGGAAATGCGCGGCCGCCTCGTCGCGGCGATGGACACGCCGCGCACGTTTTCGCGCGTCGACGCCGGGCTCGACGCCGTGGCGCGCGGCGACGCCTTTGCCGGCGAGATCGCGCTGCACACCGACGCGACGGCGGCGCGCGGCGCGACCGGAGAAACGTATGCCCTCACGGTCGCCACCGCGGGGCGGGAGATCTTGGGCGTGACGGCGGAATTTCCGCGGGACACGGAAAGATTTTCGGGGGCGTGGAAGCTTGATGTGCGCGATGGCGATGTCGCGCCCTTCGCCTTGGGCAAAACGCTGCCGACCTTTGTTGCCGCCGGGCAGGGTGCCGTGGAGATCGACGCCGGTTTTTCCGGCTTCCAAATCAACGGCGAACTGGCCGCGACCGCGGACAGGTTGCAGACACTGCGCCCGGAATTCGCGCCGCTGGGCGCGCTGAAATTTTCCACCGGTTTCAATCTGGCCGGACGCGACGGCTTGGTGACGGTGCGGAATTTTGAGGCGAAGCTGTCCGCCGCGCAACCGGTCGCCACGCTGCGCGCGCTGCAACCGTTTGAGTTCCGGCCCGCGACCGGGCAGTTGAACGCCGCCGAGCCTGCGCGCGATGTGTTCGGCCTGGTGCTGCAGGGCTTGCCGCTCGCGTGGCTCCAGCCCTACGCGAAAACCCTCGAGCTGCGTGGCGGTCACATTCGTGGGGAATTTGCGGCGTCGCCGCGCAATGGCGGGATGACCCTGCGTTCGCTCACCCCTTTCATGCTCGACGAGCTGAACCTGGCGAGCGCGGGCCAGCCTTGGCTCGAGCGCGTTAATCTCACGCTCAACACCGCGATCGACTACACGCCGCAAGGCTGGCAGGCCGAAATTCTCGACGGCGCGGTGCGACGCGACGGTGCGGCGTTGCTCACGATCGAGGGCCGCGCCGGTCAGCTCGCCGGGCGGGACCAACCGGTCAAGGTCACGGGTCGTTTGCTGGCGCAAGTGGCGGGCTGGGCCGCGCAGCCTGTGGTCGCCGGCCGGCTCGCGCTCACAGGGGGCGAGGCGCTGCTGAATTTCACGGCCAGCCTCAATCCGAAGACCGAATTTCAAGCGACGCTGGGTTTGAAAAATCTCGTCGCCCACAGTGAGGCCGGTGCCGTGAAACTCCCGTCGCTGGCCTGCGA
>JANXSC010000176.1 GCA_025352845.1 Opitutaceae bacterium | reverse complement strand
AGCCCCACCAACATCCCGGCCATCTTCCCGAATATCGGCCGCTTCGCGAAACCCGATCTTGGTTTCATGAATGCATGACCGGTCGCCGCGCCTTCTGGTCTGCGGCCGCAGTCGCGGCGATTCTCGGGTTGGTTTTCTTGTTTTTGGGCCGGTGGAGTTCCCCGCCGGTTGCACCCGCACCCGCTGCCGCTGCGGCGACGACAGCGTCCGTAGCCGGTAAATTTGGCGCACCCGCTCCGGCTGCCGCCGAGCCGCCGCTCGAGGGCGAGAGCCGTCTCGCCGACGACCTCAACGCCCCCGGCGGCACCATCCAGCGCGACCTGAAGATTCTGCACGAGCTGTTCGAGACCTGGCAGTCGAATTTCCCGCGCGCGGGCAATCCCACCGGCGAGAATGCCGAAATCACCGCCGCGCTTTCCGGTGCGAACCCACTGCGCTTCGCCTTCCTTCCGCGCGGCCACCGCGCCATCAACCCCCGCGGTGAACTCTGCGACCGCTGGGGCACGCCGTTTCGCTTCCACGCCTTGAGCGGTCACCAGATGGAAATCCGCAGCGCCGGCCCGGACCAGAAATTTGGCACGGCCGACGACGCCGTGTGGGGCTTTGAGTCCGGCGTGCTCCGCTGATTTTACGGCGTTGGAACTTTCGGGTGCAGCGCGCGTCTCGACAAAGGCGCGGTCGTCGCCATCGTTTTCCCATCATGCGCTCCACCTCGAAAACCACCGGCCGCGCCGGCCGCCGCACGGCGGCATTCACGCTCCTGGAAATCCTCGTCGTGCTCGCGATCATCGGCCTGCTCGCCGGCCTCGCCATCACCAACGTTGACAAGATTTTTGGTGGTGCGCAGGACACGACGGTGAGGCTCTTCGTTGGTCAAACGATGAAAACCCCGCTCACGACCTATCGCATTCATATGGGAAGCTACCCGACGACGGCCGAAGGCTTGCAGGCCTTGGTAGCTAACCCGGGCTCGAAATCGGGGTGGAACGGTCCTTACATCACCGATGGAAAGCTTCCCAAGGATCCGTGGGGCGAACCCTACCAATACGCCTTTCCCGGCACGCGAAACAAGGAGGGCTATGACCTCTGGTCGAAGGGACCTGATAAGCAGAGCGGCACCGCCGACGACGTCGGCAACTGGGAAACGGCGCCCGGAACCGAGAAGTAATTTCCCAGCCCGGCGATGGCTCGCCATCCGGTGCGGGCGTTCGCCACTCCCTCGCATCGTGTCATCCGCGCCCCCTTTCGTTTTCAGCCCGCGAGCGCAATTGCGCGCTTTTACGCTGCTGGAGGTCCTGCTCTCGATCGCGATTATCGGCTTGCTTGCGACGGTGCTCGTGGGCGGCTCGGCGCGCCTGCTCTCTGATCAACCTGTCACCGCGACGGAGATTTTTTGGAAATCCGTGCAGGAGGCGCGCAAGGCCGCGCTCAAGTCGGGCCATGATGTTCGGCTGAAATACGAAAAGGCAAAAAGACGCTTTGTCCTGATTGATGGCCTGGCCCCCCCGACGCTCGCGGCCGACGGCTTCGCGCACGAGGAGACACCGCTGAAAACGTTTCCCATTTCCGCCGCCGCTGCGGCCGGCGATCTCGCGGTGGAGTTTCTTGGCGGCGGGACCAAGGGCGGCAGCGTCATTCTCGTCGGTGGCGTGATGCTGGAGACGCAGACCGTGCCGTTTGTGACGTTTTATTCGGACGGCACCTGCACCGCCTTCCGCGCCCAGTTCTCGCGGCAGAACGGCGCGCAAATCCTGTCGATCGATCCGTGGACGTGCGCGCCTGTGCTCGCTCCGGTCGATCCCAATGCCCCGCCGCTGTGATGAATTTTCGAATTTCCATTTTCGCTTCCCGATTGGGTCGCGCCCCGTGCAGAGCGGGCGCGCGGTGGCGCCTTAAATCGAAAAATGAAAATCGAAAATCGAAAATCCAATCAGCGTTCACGCTGATAGAGGTGCTCGTGGCGCTGAGCATCTTCGCGCTCGCCGTCGTGGTGCTCGGCGCCTCTTACCTGAACGTCCTCACGAGTTACGAGGTGCTCTCACGTGGCATGCAGATCAACGAGGACATCGCGTTTGCCCGGCAGCAGGTGTTGCGCGAGAGCGACCGCAAGAAGCTGGAGCAGGGCGGCGAGTTCGACACCGCCGGTGGCCGCCGCGCCCGCTGGGGCGTCGAGATTGCGTCCACGCTGATGCCGGA
>JANXSC010000132.1 GCA_025352845.1 Opitutaceae bacterium | reverse complement strand
CCCCGCCCTACAATAAGCCACGACCGATCAGGATCACTTCGCCGCCCAGAACGGTAGATCTGCGAAGGACGGCCCCAAGTCGTTTCACTTCCGCAACGTCAGCGTGAGCTGCCGCATATCCATCACAGATTTTCCGGGGATCTGCGTCGCGCGCAATGTGAGCTGGCCGCGGCCTTTTTCGAGGCGGACGGTGCCGAGTTGGAGAAGGTGAAATTCCTTCATCTTCGATTCGCCAGCGGGGCGCGGGATAGTGTCTTGGTTCGTGTAGAGCGGAGGATCCCAGCCAGGGGCGACTTTACCGGCGAGGCTCGCGCCGTTGAAACTCAGCTCGATCGTCGAGCCGGCGTCGGGCACGGGGCAGGTGTAGTCGATGGCGACCTCGTAGGTGCCGGTGGTGTTGACCTCGACGTCCCACGTAATCGTGTCGGCCGTGTTCGTCCAATTCACGAAATAGGAACTGTTGGGCGCGCTCGCGCTGCGCTTGATCGTGCCATGCGCGATGCCGTCGCGCGCGGGCAGCGGCGTCATCGGAAACTCGGCGTAGCCGACGGTAAACGGGCGGTCGTCGGGCGGGAGACCGGCGAAACCGACTGCTTTGTTTTTGTTTTTCCCCTTGGCGTTTTTCGCCGCCGGCTCGTCGGTGGAGAGCGGCGCGGCGGAGCCGAGCACCTCTTGGCGCCACGTAGCGACGGCGGAGGAAAGTTTCTTCGCGACGTCGGGCTTGTCGGTGGCAATGTCGCGCTGCTGGCCGGGATCGGCGAGCATGTCGTAGAGCGCGCCGCGGTTGTCGAGGCGGTAGCCCTGAGTGCGCACGCTGACGCTGCCGTTGTGGTGGGAGAAGATCATGCGCTCGGGCCACGCGCCGCCGCCGAGGAGCAGCGGCGAGAGATCGCGGCCGTCGAGCGGCTTCGGGCCGGGGAGTGCGACGCCGGCGAATTTCGTGAGCGTAGGCAGCAGATCGATCGCGCCGGCGATTTCACGGACGGTGGTGCCGGGTTTAATCTTGCCGGGCCAGCGGATGAAGAACGGCGAGCGCACGCCGCCCTCGTCGGTCGTGCCCTTGCGGCCCTTCATGCCGCCGAGCCAGCGGAAGCTGTTCGGGCCGTTGTCGGAAAAGTAAATGACGATGGTGTTGTCGGCGAGTTTGAGCTCGTCGAGACGGCGCAAGACGCGCGCGACGTTGTCGTCGAGGTTTTCCGCCATCGCGAGGACGCAGCGGGTGATGTCCACGGTCTCGTCGGCGCCATCGGAGCCGCGCTGGGTGATCGGCTTGTCCTTGAAGCGCTGCCAGTATTTTTCCGGCACGGCGAAGGGCGAGTGCGGCGTGTTGTAGGGCACGTAGCAGAAAAACGGGCGCTCGCGGTTTTTCTCGATGAACGCGATCGCCTTGCTCGTGAGGTCGTCGGCGATGAAACCCTCACCGCGCACACGCTGGCCGTTGTGCTCAAGTGGCGAATTGAAATATTCGCCCCAGTGGCCCGAGGTGAAACCGTAGTATTCCTCGAAGCCGCGCGCGTTGGGATGGTAGGGCCACTGGCTGCCGTTGTGCCATTTGCCGAACGCGCCCGTCGCGTAGCCCGCGGCCTTGAAGGCGTCCGCGAGCGTTTTCTCATCGACGTTCAACCGCTCCTGCCCCGTGGAGACACCTCGCACGCCGCCGCGCGGATGGTAGCGGCCGGTGAGCATCTCGGCGCGCGTGGGCGCGCAGACGGCGCACACGTAGAAGCGATCAAGCGTCGCGCCATCGCGCGCGAGCGAATCGATCGCGGGCGTGCGGACCATCGTGTTGCCCGTCGCCCCGAGATCGCCCCAGCCCTGATCGTCGGCGAGGAGAATGACGATGTTGGGGCGCGCGGGCTGCGCGGCGGCGGCAGTGGAAACAAACGCGGCGGCGAGGAGGAGAATGAGAGCGGGGAATTTCATGGGGCGGAGAGGAGGGAAATCACCACAGAGTCACAAGGAAACGAACCAACCAGAGACGAGCACGTATGGACACCGATAAAGTAGGGCGGGTCTTTGACCCGCACTCGGACATGGAAAGGGCAGGTCAGAGACCTGCCCTACCCCGGACGAATCGTTTCGCTCCAACAACACGTCGCCTATTTCAGCACGCGCCGGAGGAACTTTAGGCCGTTCAGCGCGATGTCGTCACGGCGCGGCTCAATCGTGCGCCAAATGGCGGCGGCGCGCGCGATGACCTTCACGTCCGTCGTGAACGACTCGATCACGACGTCGCCCTTGTAGCCGACGGCCTTGAGGGCTTTCACGATCGCGGGCCACGCGATGTGGTCGCCGCCCGGCGTGCCGCGGTCGCTGCCGCAGGCGTGGAAGTGGCCGAGGCGTTTGCCCGCCTTGCGGATCGCGGCGGCCTGATCCTTCTCCTCGATATTCATATGGAAGGTGTCGAGGTGGAGCTTCACCGCGGGCGACTTGATCGCCTTCACCAGCTTCAGACCCTGATCGCAGGTATTGAGAAAATCGGTTTCGAAACGGTTCAACGGCTCGATGCAGATCGTGACGCCGCGCGCCTCGGCGTGCTTCGCGAGTTTTTTCAGATTCGCGACGACGAGCGCCCACTCGATCTTGCGCTGCTCGGGCTCGACGGCATCGGCCTTGCCGACAACCGAGTAAACCGGCCCGATCAACCGCGGACATCCGAGCTCGGCGGCCTGATCGATCAGCGCGGTGCAGTAGTCCATCGCGGTCTTCTGCTCCTCCGCCGTCCCGCGGAAATCGCGACCCGGCCCCATCGCCGCGCACACACTACCGATGGCGATGCCCGCTCGCGCCGCGGCCCCGCGCACGACCGCGGTGTCGATGTGCGACGGATCCTCAATTGGAATTTCGACGGTATCGAAGCCCCAGCGCTTGAACTTCGGGAAGAGCTTCACGCTCTCAGTGGTAAACGGGGAGGTGTAGAGGAAGGTATTGATGCCGATTCTCATGGTGGATGACGGGAGTTGAGGAGTGACGTGGGAAACAAACGAAAGCGGAGGATCGAGCGGCGACACGCGGGGCGCGCACCGTTCGCGAAATCGCCGAGCCATCCAAGCGGGATTCGGGGGCGATTGGGAAGCCTGCAGTTTTTGGCATGCAGACCGTGTCCGTCCGGTGGCCGATTTAATCCGCTCGCTTCACGAGCCAGCGCCGCAAGCGGTTGAACACCTCGGTGAGCGTCGCCTCCTTCACGTTCGCGGGTTCGCGTCCATTCATCCGCAACCGATAGCGCCGCTCACCCTACAGTCCGCGGGCTTCAATCAACTCGACTTTCAAAATCGTGCGGGTCTTGTCGTCCTTCACCGACAGGCGAAATCGCGCAACGGACCTTGGCATGACCAGAACGTGAATTTCACCCCGCAAATTTGGCAAGCCTCTGTCTTGCCGTTCACTCTGCCTTCGCAGGCTAAAACGCAGTTCCGGCGAATAACACTGTTAGGCAAAGACCAATCATGAACCGCACAATTCTCCTCCTGATCCTGCTGTCGTTTCCGTTCCAGCTGTGTGCATTTCCACGTGGCGCATCCCCAGATGCACAAAAACTTATCGGCACATGGTCATACCTCGATCAAGGCGAGATCGCCCACTGTAAACTCAATTATCGAGAGGACGGCACGTTCTCGATTTCTTACCAGATCAAGGGAGGCATCCTACTCAGGCTCGCTGGTCGTTGGACACTTCAGGATAAGAAGATTTGTTACACCTACACTTCCGCCAACATCGCAGGCATCAAAGGGACCAGCGGATGCGATGAATTGACCGCGATTTCCGAGACCTCACATACAATGATCGAGGGCAAAGGAGGTGCCAGAAAAGTGTATCGTAGGATCGAAAGATGAAAAAGCCTAACAATGCGCCAGCAACGCCTCGACCCGTCAGGGTTTTCGCAAGATCAGTGGCCTTCGGCATTGTAGCGGGCGTGGCTCATCTTTGATGTCGGCCGCAGGCCAACCGCTGCGATCCAAGAAAGGAGGCGCGAAACAAAGCGCGCCGCGCGCACAGAGAGAACTCGCCCGCGCCTGCCCGCGCTTAGTCCCGCCGCGTGAACGGCTGGTGCCCGGGGGGTCGAACCCAGATAACAAAATCTTGGTTACGTCCCGTTTTCCCTATGAACCCGTTTCTCAGAGGGAAATTCCGCATCTGAGTGATTTTCATTCGCGGCACACGTTGGCCCATCGTGGCCCAATTTCAACGCTTTTTGGCACGAGTCTGGCACGAGTTCGCGGCGGCGGCGATGAGCGCGAGCGCGCCGAGCCCCACGGCCTGAAGGCTGCGCGCGTGCTCTGCGGCGGCACTTTTTTCCAGCGCGAGATCGGCGTTGCGGCGCGCGGCAATCGCTTCGTCGCGCTCGTGCTGTAGGTGCGCGGCCTGTTTCGCGGCAAGCTCGTAAAGCTTGCGCGCCTCGTCCGCCCTGCCCTCCATGACGGCGGCACGGCGGCGTTCAGCCTCAAGCAACCTCTGCGCGTCGGGAGCCGGGAGCGATGCCAAGGCAACCGGAATCTCCTTGGCGATGAAATCGCGCGACGGCGACTCGGGCGCTTCCGTGTTCGCCTTGCCGATCTCAACGATGCTGGCCGCGACCGCCGAGCCCTGTGCGGTTGCCGTTTGCTCAACGCGAGCCGTCGCGGCGGTGCTCTGCGCGGCCCGCTTTGAAGCGCCCGGCAAAACTGAGGGCGCAAAAATCCACGTCGCAAGCCCGATGACGGCAAGGGCGGCGACGATCTCGATCCCGGTGAAAGCGTCGCCTTGCCCGCCGAGATTTTGACGCTTTCGGGGCGGCTTGGGGTGACGGCAACGCTGGCGTCCGCGCTCGTGTCCGTGGCTACGTCGCGAGGCAATGCAACCGGGACGACGCGCGCGAAAACGCGCACCGTCTCAATCGTTCAGGCGTAGCGCCCCCGGAGGTAGGTGTAGAGCGCGGTGCGCTTCGCATCTTCAAGAATGGTGTCAAGGGCGATGACTTCGGTGATATGTCCCCGCCACGAGCGATCGTCGCGGGACGTGTTGTCGGAGATTTTCCAGTTCGTGCCGGCCGTGTAGGTGTATGCGCCGCCATCATAGAGGAGCGCATTGTCGCAGCGAAACTTATACCCATCGTTCCGGGCTGACACATTCCAGATATGGGTTCCGGCATTGGGTGACAAACTCCATGCGCTTTCGATGCGAGCGTTTCGGAAAACGATCGGATAGGCCACATTGCCAAGCCCCGACCCGCCCCACCATTGATCGCCGCCATTGCTGGAAAAAAGCGCAAACAAATCGTCGCCCGCCGCGCTCTCGCAGACAAGGAAAAGCTCCGTCGCGGTAGGAAATTGCGAGCTGAGATCGCCGAGATTTAAGCATTTTCCTGAATCAGTCAAAGGCGGATCGAAAAGCAGGGCCGGGCGGGCGTTGAGCGCGCCGACCGAAGCGACCACCGTGGGGCGTCTGGACGCGGTTGATTGGGTCGCGTCCAGCGCGCGCCCGAGGTTATACCATTTTTCGACCGCTCCGGCGTTGAGCTTGTGTCCGCCATACGCCGTGAACCACAAGACCGCGTTGTTAAACCAGCCCTGCGACTTCGCGTCTTTGATCATGAGATCGATTTCCGTTTCGTCGCTCACGGTGCCGCCATCGGATGTCACGCGCTGGAAATAGTTCGTGGCGTCGCTATCAACCGCGAAGATGCGGCCGGGCGGCGCGTTATCGTTAAACGTCAGATCGATCACGGCGTTGCTCTCCGAAACAAGCAGGGGCGCGATTGTGATGCGGCCGGAGGCGTCGCGCACCTGCACCTTGAGGCGCTCGAGCTTGCCCAGGAAGGCGAAGGCGTCGCGGATGCGCTGCGGGTTGCGGAACAGCTCGGCTAGGCTTTGCGGTGATTCGATTGGCATTTTTAGAGGGTGGCGGCGTTAAGCTTTACGGTGGTGAGCTGAATCTGTTTCCCGGTAGGCTCAAAATTGAAGAGCCATAGGAAAAGTGGGTTGAAATGACGGCGCTTGATCCCGCGCGGCGCGCGTTTGATCCGCTACTGTCGGATGCTTCTGAAAAAACTCCGCAAGCGCTGCGCGCAGGGAATCGATCCGGTTCTCGCGCTGCGCGGTGATGAATGCGGCAAGCTCTGCCAAGGGGTAGTGTTTGCGCGCGTCGGGGCTAGGAGCGCCGGACCTAGACTAGGCGGCGACGAGAGGAGCGATCCGGGATAGCGTAGCCGCGCACTTGTCGAGATACCGCCGACGTTTAACGGCAACGCCGTTCGTTCGCATCGGTTGAAGCATGTTTGAAACGAAGTGACGGCGTGCAATTCGCCAGCCCTCGATGACGAGTAGCGGATCGGACAGGCGCGGTAGGCAAGAGATGTTGTTGTGAACCTCGTGACTTAGACGGTCACAGAAATGGACGGCCTCAGCGCGGGTGATAGTGATTTTTGTTTTCATCGTGGAAAAACTGTGCGTTTTGCCGGAAAATGTCCAGATCGGACATTACTTATCTATTTGTTGAACAATATTTTACGTCTTACCTTGTAAGGCCCGGTAAGACCTTAAACGTTGTTGAACGGGCTGCGTGCTAGGAGGCCATTTCCCCATGCCGGAGAGAATTGGAAAGCGGCCTTCCTTCCCGCTTTTTTGTTGGCCGATACCAGCGCGCGCAGCTCGGCCATTTTGGCGCGGAGGCGCGCGCGGAGTTCCTTCAATTCTGCCGTAGTCGTCGGCGCGGCGCGTTTCGTTTGGTGGGTTTTCAAGCTCACGATGCCACCTCCCATGCGCTCACGTCGCGGGCGAGGATCGAAACCATTTCGTCGGCGAGCGCCCGGCCGTAGCGGCGGATCGTCAGCGCGTCGCATCCGGCGATCTTGGGCGGCATTTCGGTTTCAAGCTTGGCATAGAGAAAAGAGCGCAGGCGAAGGGCGAGCGTCGCGTGGAATCCGTCGATGTCGGCGCGCGGCACGTTGCGGCGTGCGTCGAGGGCAAGATCCCGACGGAGCCTTTCGCAACGTAGCCGGACTTCTTCAAGCCGAGCGTCGCGCAAGGAATCGATCCGGTTCTCGCGCTGCGCCGTGATGAATGCGGCAAGCTCTGCCAAGGCGTAGTGTTTGCGCGGGTCGGGGCTAGGAGCGCCGGACCTAGACAGGAGGCGATCGAGCGCCGGCCGGTTAATTTGAAGCCGGCGAGAGGCTTCGGCCTTCGTAACGTATTCTTTGTCTAACGTGTTGCTCATAAAGACTTGTCGAGAGTTGCCTCACCTCCGAATGAGAGTCCCAATTTAAAAGATTCCTTAGTTGAAAACTGACGCCTTCATTCTGTTGAGCGGCGCGTTGGGTTTTGATTTCCCAAAAGTTTTGCGAGCTGCGATGCAGGCAGTGTGTTTCAAACTTCGTTGCCGAGCGTTGCGATTCCGTTTCGAGAATGAAGGGGCAACGCGCCGGGAGTTTTCAGATGCGAGCCTTCAGTCTCGCAACCTCCCGACACGCTGCCCCAGTGACCTACACCACCACCGCTTAAACCCCTCCGCGCAAACCTGCCGGACGAAGGGCAGGCCCAAAACCGGGAAACGCATCCCGCGCGCAGGGGGGAAAGTATATCAAAGGGAAAGCCGGGCGTCTCATGCCTCGCCTAGGTCAAGAGCTGACGGCCTTTGCTGCGATTATAGGCGAGCCGAGTGGATACCGGAGCCACGCCCCGGCATCCGTTGCGCGCCGCCGGTAGTGCCAAGGAAAGGCCAAAGGATGGGGCGTCTGTGGCTCTCTTACTTGGCGACCGGGCCAATCAGATTCTCAAGATGGGAAGGCGTAACCGGCGTAGGTGGGTTAACCAGCGTGCGTTCGAC
>JANXSC010000074.1 GCA_025352845.1 Opitutaceae bacterium | reverse complement strand
GGTGCAACCGGCCAACGGCCGGTTCTACAATTTCTGTTTCAACTCCTGCGCGCGCGTGAGCGCCGTGGCGATGTCGGCGTCACGCACCGTGAAATGGCCCATCTTCCGGCCGGGCCGCGGCTCTGTCTTGCCGTAGAGGTGCAGCTTCGCGCGCGGCGCGGCGAGAATCGCTCCCCAGCTCGGATCGCCGATGACGCGGCCTTCCTGCCAACGCCACGCGTCGCCGAGGATGTTCACCATCACGGTCGGTTCGCGCACGGTGACCTCGCCAAGCGGCAGTCCGCACACCGCGCGCACATGCTGCTCGAACTGGCTGGTCTCGCAGCCGTCCAGCGACCAGTGACCGCTGTTGTGCGGCCGCGGCGCGAGTTCGTTGACGAGCACTTCGCCACCGGTGGTGACGAACATCTCCACAGCGAGCAGGCCGACGACGCCGATTTTTTCCGCGAGGGCGACCGCCAGAGTCTCGGCCTCGTGAGTCACGGGCGGACTCACGCGCGCCGGCACGATCGAAAAATCGAGGATGTGCCGCGTATGGATGTTCTCCGCGATCGGGAAGACCTTGGTTTCGCCCGTGCTTGATCGGGCGACGATGGCGGAGATTTCGCGGGAGAAATCCACCCAGCGCTCCACCACGCAGCGCCGCCCGCGAAAGATCGCCGCAGCCTGCTCAAGATCGGCGTCGCTCGCGATTTTCATCTGGCCCTTGCCGTCGTAACCGAAGTCGGCGGTCTTTACGACGCAGGGCCGCCCCACCACGGCGATGGCCGGCGCGATGTCGCCGTCGAGCGCCTCGGCGTAGCGCACGTGGGGAAAGTTATTCGCGCGCAGCCACGCCTTTTCACGCTGGCGGTTCTGGCAGATGTGCAGCACCTCCGCGCGCGGATACAGCGGCGCTAGTCCCGCGATCGCGGCGAGCGGCGCGGAGGGGATGTTTTCGAATTCGTAGGTGAGCACATCGCACGCGCGCGCGAAGGTCGTGAGCGCCGCGATGTCGTCGTAGGCAGCGTTGACCTCCTTGTCCGCCACCGCGCCCGCCGGGCACGGGCCGGCCGGCTCAAACACATGCACGCGGTAGCCGAGCGACTGCGCGGCCTGCGCCAGCATCCGTCCAAGCTGCCCGCCGCCGAGGATGCCGAGGGTTTTGCCGGGGGGAATCATGGAAAAGGTAAGAGCTGAGAGTTGAGGATTGAGAGTCGCAAGCTCGCGGTCTGTCCGCGGGCGAATCGCTCAGCTCTCAGCTCTCAACTACCGACTGGCGGCGCGTCGCGCGTCGCCTACGGCAGCTTCGCCTTCAGCACCTTCGCGGTCTGTGCGGCGCGGAATTTTTTCCAGGCGGCGCGCGTCGTCGCGTCACTTTGGGCGAGCAGCGAAGCAGCGAACAGCGCGGCGTTGATCGCACCGGCCTTGCCGATCGCAAAGGTCGCGACCGGCACGCCGCCGGGCATCTGCACGATGGAGAGGAGGGAATCCAGGCCCTTCAGCGCGTGCGATTCCACGGGCACGCCAAGCACGGGCAGCGTGGTGAGCGAAGCGGTCATGCCCGGCAGGTGCGCCGCGCCGCCCGCGCCTGCGATGATCACTTTGAGCCCGCGGTGCTCGGCGCTCTCGGCGTAGCTCACCATCAGCTTGGGCGTGCGGTGCGCGGAGACGACGCGTTTCTCAAACGGCACGCCCAGCGCCTCAAGCTGCGCCGCCGCGTGCTGCATCGTCTCCCAATCCGACGTGCTGCCCATGATGATCCCGACGAGTGGTGCGCCTGAAGCCATGGGCGTAGGCTTGGGGCGGCAAACGCGGGCGCGAGAAAATATTTCCCGCGCTCGCGGCTCACGGGCGCATCTCACTTCCTTGCCCGTTTCATTGAACGGAAACGTGTCGCGCCGTAGCACGGTCAGCCTGACCGTGCTTCTTTCACCAAAAAAACGCGGTCAGGCTGACCGCGCTGCGCCCGCGCCTCACACCAGCGACGTGCCCTTCGGCGCGCGCACGACCGTGGTGCCGGCGATTTTGTCGTGCCATGACTGGCGCTCGTCGTCGAATGCCACCCAGATGAAGCCGAGGCCGGCGGGCATGAGCGACAGAAAGCAGCCGAGCGCGCGCACGATGGCCGTAGCCCAGTCGATCTCGCGCTGATCGGTGCGGACGACTTTCAGGCCGCAGACGATGCCGCCGATAGTCGTGCCCTTGAGTTTCCACATCACCGCACCGTAAATCGCGAGCGCGAGCAGCACGCCGCCCGGACCATGATGGAGGCTCAGTGCCCGCGGCAACGAGTCGGAGAGAAAACCCACGATCATGCCGATGAGCACGCCGTCGATCGCGAGCGCGCCGAGGCGGATGAAAAACCCGGCGCGTTCCCACGCGATGGGTTGGACAAGCGGAAAGGTTGCCGGTATCGAACGCGGGGTCTCGGCGGCGGGTTGCGGCGCGACGGGCGGAGGTGGCATGGTGCCGCCGTCGGAGGAAATTTCAGAGGCTACGATCCCCGATCCAGTGAAACCGCGACTCATTCCCGGTGCACCGCCGACCGGCGATGGCGTCGGCACGGTCACAGGCGGAGGAATGGCGGAAGGCAACGGTGCGGCAGTCGCGGTGACGGGTGCGGCGGTTTTCTCGCGCTTCATCGCGAGCACAATCGTGTAAACGACCACGCCGAGCCCGATCCACGTGAGCAGTTTGTAGAAAAGATAGCCGGCAAACGGCACCGTGTAGAGCAGCATCACAATGAGACCGCCGACGAGCACGGCAAAAACGGGGTGACCGAGCGGGCCATCGCCGAAGAATTTTGTCATGCGCCGGCCGAGCCACGCGAGCATCACGGCCTTGCCAAAAAGTCCGGCGAACATCAGCCCCGCGCCGAGGAACGGAATCAGCACCGCGCCGACCACCGTGAGGGCCAGCACCACGATTGCGACCGGCGTGAGCAGCACCGTGAGAATCGAGGCGAGGATCGAGTAGCCGGGCCGCGACTCAAGGGTCTCGGTGCATGCCACGAGCGGCCGGGGAAACAGCAGCGCGAGCAGGAGGTAGAAGGCGAGAAACGAAAACGCCGCCCCCCAGGCCCAGCCGACCCGCTTATCAAACGCGAGCGGGCGCGCCTTCAGGAGGCATTGCTCGAACCAGCCGGTCAGCCATTCCACGTTTACGGAGAGAACATTTGTCGTGCCGCGCTTAATCGTCGCTGCCGGATCGCGGGTGATGGAGCCGCCAATGCACACGACCTCGCCGCCGATACGGGCCTCGGGTCCGAGCTCGAGATTGCCGAACACCACGACGACATCCTGCCCCACGGGGCAGTTGACGTAACTGTTGCCAAAAACCGCCACGACGTCGCCATGCACGAGGCCGGTCGCACGATTCGCGCCGAAGATGGACACCACGGAATCCGTGACCTCGCCCTCGGCGGTGGCCGAGCCGAAGACCGCGACGACGACATCGCTTTTCTGGTCGGCGTTCTGGTGCGCGTGGCCGAACACATTCACGACCTCCGTGCCGGTGCGGGCCTCCGCGCGATCGCGCGCGCGCTGATTCGCGGCGTCGACCCGCTCCTTGATTTGCTGGGCGCGGGTTTTCTTGGGGAGCGGAGTCGCTTCGCCGGCTTTGTCGGCGGCGGGCGCATCGAGCCGGCGCAGTTTCGCTTTGTCGTCGTCAGCCGCAGTGGGCGCGGCCGGAGTGGTCGGTGCCGCCGGCGTGGTGGCCGATTCGGCCGGAGCCGGTGTGGGCTGCGCCGCGACGGCCAGCTGCAGCACAAGCCACAGCGCGAACATCGGGACCGAGAGGAACGGGTGGAAATTTTTTTTCATGGAAACAAAAATTAGCGTTGAGTTTGGTAGGTGCGGTAGGCGGCGGCCCCGAGGCCGTAGAGCGCGGCATACATCGCCGCGCAAAACGCGAGGCCGCCGTAGAGCCAGAGCGGCGGAATGCTGTGCACCAAAATTTCGCAGGAATTGCCGATGGCGCCGGCCACCGTGAGCGCGCTCTCCAGCCACGCGATGGGTTGGGCGAAAGTCTCGCGCCACGCGAGCGCCTCGAAACCGCCCGTCGCCCAGGCCACGAGCACGAGCACGAGTTTCACCACCCCGGCGGAAAGCACGAGAAACGTGCCGCGCGCCGCCAGCGGCCAGTGGGTAAAACCCTGGCGCCACCACGGCCGCGCCGCGCGCCGCGCGATCTCGGTGCGCACGCGCTGCTCGAGGGAGATCGGCGCGCGGCGCTCCGGGAGATCGCGGAGCGCGCGGTGGATGAGGCGTTCCAGATTCGCATGGTCTTCGGGTGTGGGAGTCATGGTGCGGCCTGGGGGTTGAAGCGGTCGTGGGTGGTGCCGCTGCGCGCAAGGATTTTGGCGAGCGCGGCGCGGGCGCGGAGGATGTCGATCTTCACCTTGGACAGCGAGACGCGGAGTTTTTTCGCGATGTCTTCGTAGGGCATGTCCTCGAAATGGTAGAGCACGAGTGGCACGCGCTGGTGCTCGGGGAGCTGGTCGAGCGCGGTGTCAACGAGGCGGCGGCGCTCGGTGGCATCGACCTCGGTGAAAAACGTGTCGGGCGCGGCGAAGTCGATTGCGGGGGCGTCGCTGGAATCGCTGGCGTCGTCGCGTTTGAACTCGGAGAAAAAGCGCCAGCGGTTGCGGTAGCGCGTGAGGTGGTTGAGCGAGAGATTGGTCGCAACCGTCTTCAGCCAGCCGCCGGCGGTGGGGCTGGTCGCGATGTGATCGTAGTTTTCGTAGGCCTTGAGGAAAACCTCCTGCGAAATATCCTCGGCCTGCGCGTGATTGCCCGTGAGCCGCGCGGCCGTGGAGAAAACCATGTCCTGGTAATTGCGCATGAAGGTCGTGAAATCGGGCGGCGCGTTTACGCCGGCGTCGGTGGTGTGCACTGGAGGGTTGGCATCGTTCCCCCGCACAACCCCGGAAGGCGGGGGAAAGTTGCAGGAATCTGCGGTCGCCTCTCCCGTTCCCGCGGCGCTGGTGGTGTCACGATCGGGAGCCATGGGGAGGCCTGCACGCATAGCGGGTGGGCCTCCGTCAAGGCAAGCAACGGGTGGGAGGTGGCGCGCTATCGTGCGATCGGTTGCCTCTGCCCGGCCAGACCGCCCTTGGCAAACCACCGGCGAGGCTGTTGTTTGGCCGCAGCCCCATGTCGTCCTTTCTCCTGTCTGATCCCGCGGTCGAAGCGCGCGTCCGAGTGATCGGTGAAAGCCTTTTCGCCGCAATGGACGCCGCACCCGCGCCCGGAATTTTTTCCAAGAAAGGTGTCTACGCGCGCGTGATGGAGTGGTCGATGCAGGATCCGGCGTTCAAGAGCCAGCTCTTCCGTTTCGTGGACGTCCTCCCGTCGCTCCACTCATCCGCCGAAATCGTCCGTCACCTCCGGGAATATCTCGGCGACCGCGCCGTCGAGCTCAACCCCGCGATGAAGGCCGGCCTCGCTGCGTCGTCGTTCGCGCCCGGCCTTGTCGCCGGTCCGGTCAAGGCCAACGTCGTCGCGATGGCCGCGCAATTTGTCGCCGGTGAAACGCCCGACGACCTCGTGCAGCAACTCCGCAAAAATGCCCAACTTGGCTTCGCCACCACGATCGATCTCCTTGGCGAGACCGTCGTGAGCGAGGCGGAGGCGGACGTATTTCTCCAGCGCAACCTCGCCGTGCTCGACACCGTCGCCGCCGCGCTGGCGCAGGAGCCGGCACCCGCGTTCAGCGACCTCGGTGTGAACGGCGCGAAACTTCCGCGATTGAATTTGTCGGTGAAAATCTCCGCGCTCACGCCCGACGTGCATCCGGCCGACCCGGAGAATTCCATCGCGGCGCTGAAGCAACGACTCCGCCCGATTCTCCGCCGCGCGCGCGAAGTCGGCGCGTTCGTCAACTTCGACATGGAGAGCTACAAGCTGAAGGATCTCACGCTCGCGCTTTTCAAATCCATCCTCGAAGAAAACGAGTTTCGCGAAAAGCCCGCGATCGGCATCGCGCTGCAAGCCTACCTGCGCGACTGCGAGCGCGACCTCCGCGACCTCATCGCGTGGGCGCGGAAAAACTCCCGCCCCATCGGCGTGCGCCTCGTGAAAGGCGCCTATTGGGACTACGAGACGATCCTCGCGCAGCAGCGCGACTGGCCGGTGCCCGTGTGGTCGAAGAAGCCCGAAAGCGACGCCAATTTCGAAAAACTCTCGCGGCTCCTGCTCGAAAATATCGGCCTCATCGCACCCGCGTTCGCCACGCACAACGTCCGCTCCTGCGCCCATGCCATCGCGCAGGCCGAGCGCCTGAACATCGATCCGCGCGCCTATGAATTCCAGGCGCTCTACGGCATGGCCGACGAATTGAAGGGCGCGCTGCTCGCGAGCGGCCACCGCGTGCGTGAGTATTGCGCCATCGGCGAGCTGTTGCCCGGCATGGCCTACCTCGTCCGCCGCCTGCTTGAGAACACGAGCAACGAAGGGTTCCTCCGCCAAAAAAATCTCGGCGAGGCGACACGCGAGCAGCTGCTGGCCAATCCCGCGGAGCAGCTGGTCGCAATTCCGTCTGAATCGAAAATCGAAAATCCCAAATCGAAAATCTTCCGCAACGCGCCGAACACCGACTTCACTCTCGCGGCGAACCGCGACGAGCTTCGCACCGCCCTCGCGAGCGTGACCGCCTCGCTCGGAAAAAAATGGCCGCTTGTCATCGGCGGGAAAAAAATCTCCGGCCGCGAATGGATCGCTTCGACGAATCCCGCGTGCCCGGCGCAGCTCATCGGCCACTGGGCGCGCGCGACCATCGCGGATGCCGACGCCGCAGTCGCCGCCGCGCGCGCCGTGCAGCCCGCGTGGGCGAAACTCTCCGCCGACGAGCGGGCGAAAATAATCGAGCGCGCCGCCGACCTCATGGAATCGCGCCGGCCGGAGCTGAACGCGCTGCTCATCCTCGAGGCCGGCAAGCCGTGGCTCGAGGCCGATGGCGACCTGAGCGAGGCGATCGACTTCTGCCGGTTCTACGCGGTCGAGATGCGCAAGCTTGACCAACCCGCCATCACCCAGGCCGTGCCCGGCGAGCGCTGTGTGCAGCGTTGGGCGCCGCGCGGCACGGGCGTCGTGATCGCGCCGTGGAATTTTCCGCTCGCGATTTTGTGCGGCATGACGGTCGCGCCCCTCGTCGCCGGCAACACCGTCATCATGAAGCCGGCCGAGCAAACCCCGGTGATTGCGGCGACGTTCATGGAAATTCTCACCGCCGCGGGCGTGCCCGCTGGCGTTGTGAATTTTCTGCCCGGCTTCGGCGAGGATGTCGGCGCGCACCTCGTCGCGCACCCGCAGATTGATTTTATCGCATTCACCGGCTCGCGCGCCGTCGGCACGAAAATATGGGAGACCGCCGGCCGCACGCTGCCCGGTCAGGCGAATTTGAAAAAGGTCGTCTGCGAGATGGGCGGAAAAAACGCGCTCATCATCGACACCGACGCCGACCTCGACGAGGCGATCCCGGCGACGCTTGCCGGCGCGTTCGGCTTCGCCGGTCAGAAATGCTCCGCGCTCTCGCGGCTCATTGTGCTCGACGAGATCCACGACACGTTCGTCGCGCGCCTCCTCGCCGCGGCCGCGGCCACGCCCGTTGGCGATCCGCAAAAACCGGGCACCGTCGTCGGTCCCGTGATCGACGCCGAGGCACGGGGGAAAATCCTCGGCCTGATCGAAGCCGGGAAAAAAGAAGCGAAGCTCGCATGGCAGGCCACGCTCCCGCCCACCGTCGTCGCGAGCGGAGGGTATTTCGTGCCGCCGACGATTTTCACCGGCGTGAAACCCGACGCAACGATTGCGCGCGAGGAAATTTTCGGTCCGGTCTTCGCCATCATCAAAGTGCGCGATCTCGACGAGGCGTTCGCGGTCGCAAACGCCACCGACTACGCGCTCACGGGCGGCCTTTTCTCGCGCAGCCCGCGCGCGCTGGAGCGCGCCGAACGCGAGCTGATGTGTGGCAATGTTTACCTCAACCGCGCCATCACCGGCGCGATCGTCGAGCGCCACCCGTTCGGCGGTTTCAAGATGAGCGGCGGCGGCACGAAGGCCGGCGGCAAGGGCTACCTCGAGAATTTTCTCTTCCCACGCGTCATCGTCGAAAACGTCCTGCGTCGCGGTTTCACGCCGCCGCCGGAGGAGGGAAGCGCCTGATGTGGCTGCGGCGAAGGATGGTCCGCGCCTGCCCTCAAGCCACGCTGGAGCAGAGCAGCACGTAGTGCGCGCGGGCGCGCGTCGCGCACTCCTCCAGGTCGGCCTCGGTCACGTCGGCGAGCGTGAGCTTGGCGGGGGTGCAGACCCAGTCGCCTTCTTCGCCGGGCAGGTCGAGGCCGAAGCGCGCGGCGACGCCGCAGGCGAGGTTGAGCACGCAGGCGCTCAGGTTGGAGCCGTTGACGCCGAGCGGCTCGTAGTGGCCGCTCACGGCGTCGACCAGCTCGGCGGGAAACCGCCAGTGATTCAGAAGTATTGTCGTCACCTCGCTGGAGGTGATGCCAAAAGTTTTTTTCTCCCACTCCGCGACCGAGGGCCACTCGGATTCGCCGGGGTAGAGGCGGCCGAAGGCCGCGCCGTCGAGAATCACGCGACCGATCGTGCGGAGGAGTCCCGCCGTGTAGGCAAGCCCGGGATCGCAACTGGTGCGCTTGGCGAGCAATTCGGCGGCGGCGGCGGTCGCGACCGCGTTTTCCCAGATGCGGCTCGCGGGCAGCCGATACGTGAGCAGGTCGCGCTGGCAGACCTGCTGGGTCGCGGCGAGGCCGACGAGCCGGAACACTTCGCTCAGGCCCACCCGGCCGACGGCGACATCCAGCGATTCGGTGCGCTCGCGCATGCCGAAGAGCAAGCTGTTACTCATCCGCACGACGTGAAACGTGAGCGCCTGATCGAGCCGGATCAGGCTGATGACTTCCTGCAGTTCCACGTCGGGATTGAGCAGCAGCACGCGCAGGCGGCTGAAGGTGGCGGTCGCGGGAGCGAGCTTGTTGCCGAGGATGACGATGGATTCGCGCGTGAGAGCCATGAGGGTGGTAGAGGTCACCTCCTCTACGGCACGACACCCGGCCAACCTGAGCCAAAACTTGCGGATCAAAAATCGATCGCCCTGAGGCCGCCGATCTGGACTTCGAAACGCTCGTCAAAGGGTTTCACGTGCTTCAGCTCCGTGCGCTTCAGCTCCACGGAACCGCCGATGCTGACAAACAGGACCGACGCCGACGCGTCACCGGCCACGCCCACCAGCGCCGCCGGATGCCTGGGATCGGCGATGGCGAAATCGAGCGAGCCCTCGCCGGACTTCACTTTCACGATGAGCTTGGAGCGAAACGACTCGCGCAGCTTCACGGCGATATTTTCGAGGGCCCGGCCGTCTTTTTTCAGGCGCGCGAGCACCTGAAATTTTTCGGGCGGGAAGCGCTCGTTGCCGAACTTCAGCAATGGAATCTCGAAGACGAGATGTGTCGCTGTCTCCGAGGCGATGGCGGAGCGCGGCACGTCGAGAACCTCGCCCAGCGTCTGGCGGCGGGTCGGATCGCTGCTGCGCGGCGGGCCCGGGCGCGCGACGTCGGGTGGCGCCTCGCGCTCGCCTTTGCGGCGGTATTTGGCGCGGTCGCGATCAGACGGTTCCTTGCCTTCCAATTTCAGCGGCACCCATTGTTCGGCGTAGGGCTTCGAGGGATCGTAGCGCAGGACGACATCCGATTTTACCCGGCCCTTTTCGTCGCGCACGATGCGATGCTC
>JANXSC010000071.1 GCA_025352845.1 Opitutaceae bacterium | reverse complement strand
ACGGCAAGTCTACGATCGGCAACCGCAGCGATATCGAGCGCGTGCCGGTGGAAAACCTGCGCGAGTTCTACCGGAAATTCTACCAGCCCGACAACGTCGTGCTCGTGATCGCGGGAAAATTCGAGGAGGCGACGGCGCTCGGCTTCGTGCGGAAACATTTCGGCGCGATCCCGCGGCCCGTGCGCCAGCTTACGCCGGCGTGGACCGAGGAGCCCGCGCAGGACGGCGAGCGGATGGTCACCCTGCGGCGCGTCGGCGCGGTGAGCACGGTTGGCGTCGCCTATCACATTCCCGCTGGCTCGCACGAGGAGGCGGCGTCGATGCAGGTGCTCGCGAGCGCCATCTCGGCGCGGCAGACCGGACGGCTCTACAAGGAACTCGTCGAAACGAAGCTGGCCACGAGCGCGTTTGTGTTCGCCGGCCGCGACCACGATCCGACGTTGCTCGTCGCCTCGGCCGAAGTCGCGAAGGACGGCTCGGTGGACGATGTGCGCGAGAAGTTGGTCGCGATTCTCGAAGGCATCGGGGAAACCGGCATCTCGGCGGAGGACGTGGCGCGCGCGCGGCAGCAGATCTTGAAGGCCCGCGAACTTTCCGCGACCGACACCGCGCAGATGGGCGTCTCGCTCAGCAGTTGGGCGGCGCAGGGCGACTGGCGGCTCTACTTCATCTATCGCGACCGCGTCGAACAGGTGACGCCGGAATCGATCAAGGTGGCGGCCGCAAAATATCTGAAGCGCAGCAACCGCACCGTCGGCATCTTCATCCCGACCGACCAACCGGATCGCGTGCCCGTGCCGCCCGCACCCGATGTGCCGGCGCTCGTCGCCGGTTATCAGGGACGCGCCGCGATCGCGGAGGGCGAGGCGTTTGAGGCGACGCCCGCGAACATCGAGGCGCGTGTGGCGCGCAGCGAATTTCCCAGCGGGCTGAAGGTCACGCTGCTCCCGAAAAAATCCCGCGGTGGCGAAGCGCACCTCTCGCTCACACTGCGCTATGGCAACGAGGAAAATCTCAAGGACTTCGAGTCCGCCGCCGGTTTTCTCCCACAGCTCATGCTGCACAGCACGAAGAAACTCTCCTACCCGCAGCTCCGCGACGAACTTGATCGCCTCGGCGCGACACTCAGTGCGGGCGCCGGCGGTGGCGGACGCGGTCGCGGTGGCCGCAGTGGCGGAGGAGCCGGCGGGCCGGGGCAGCTCGGCGCGGTTTCCTTTTCCATTCAGGCGAAGCGCGACACGCTGCCCGCGGTGCTCGGCCTATTGCGGCAGGTGTTGCGCGAGCCGCTCCTGCCCGCCGATCAGTTCGACATCGCGAAGGCGCAGCGCATCGCCGGGCTGGAGCAGACGCGCACGGAGCCGTCGGTGCTCGGTCCGCGCCTGTTGCAAAGCCAGCTCACGCCCTACGCCAAGGATGACATCCGCTACATCCCCACCATCGAGGAATCGATTGCGCGCCTGGAGGCGGTGACACATGCGCAGGTCGTGCAGCTCTACCGCGACTACCTCGGCGGCGGCATCGGCGAGCTCACCATCGTGGGCGATTTCGACGAGGCGGCATGCCTGCCGATCTTGAAAGACACTCTTGCCGGTTGGGTGCCGCAAAAATCCTACGCGCGCATCACCAACCCACTCACCGGCGGCCTCGTCGGCACGCGCCACACCATCAATACGCCCGACAAGGCCAACGCGACCTACTCGGCCGGCCTAATGCTCCCGCTGCGCGACGACGATCCGGACTACGCGGCGCTGCTGCTCGGCAACTACATCCTCGGCTCCGGCACGCTCTCGTCGCGGCTCGGCGTGCGCATCCGCCAGCAGGAGGGCTTGTCCTACGGCGTGACGTCGAGCTTCAGCGCTTCGTCGTGGGAACCGCGCGCGAGTTTCTCGATCACCGCGATCTGCAACCCGCAGAATATGGCGAGGCTCGAAGTGTGCGTGAAAGAGGAGCTGGAACGCCTTCTACGCGATGGCGTCACCGCCGAGGAATTGAACAAAGCGCGGCAGGGTTATCTCGAATCACAAAAAGTTTCCCGCTCCAGCGACACCGCGATCGCGGGCTCGCTCGCGGGACTGCGGCACCTCGGCCGCACGCTCGAATGGCAGGCCGAGCAGGAGCGCCGCATCAAGGCTCTCACGCCTGAGACCGTGAACGCCGCGCTGCGCAAGCACATCGATCCCGCGAAGCTGGTGATCGTGGCCGCGGGAGATTTCGCGAAACCGTCGGGCGGCTGAGAACCGATTGCTGTAGGCGGGGTGCTCTCACCCCGCAGTCTTTTTGGGATCGAAAATGGCCTCCGTGTTTGCCATTCTGAGCGCAGCGAAGAATCCAGCAGGACATGCGCAAGCGGGAATCGGGGCGGGAGTCGAAGTGGATTCTTCGCTGCGCTCAGAATGACATTCGTCTTGGATGCCCTCGCTGAGAGTCGAAATTCGAACCTGCGGGGTGAGGGCACCCCGCCTACAACAATCAGCCGGACATTCCCTCGACGACCGTCCGCACCACCGTGCGGATGATTTCACGCTCGTTGGCGTGATCGGTCGTGAAGACGACGAGCACGAACTTCGCGCCGCCCGGCAGTTCGACATAGATCGCGTCATGCCGCGTCTGGCTCGTCCAGCCAGCCTTCGACCAGAGCTTCGTGCCGGCGGGAAGCGCGGGGCCGGAAAATTTGGCCTGATTGTCCGGGTCGCTGTCCTTCGTGCCGATATCGCGCGCGAGGAGCGCCATCATCTCGGCGCTGCGCGTGGCGGTGATGCATTTGCCGGTGCCAATTTCCACGAGGAGCCGCGCCGTCGCGTCGGTCGTGAGCATGTTGCTCTTGGGCTCGAAGAGCCGGATCGCCTGCGATTCGCGGCCGTAGGGACCGTCGCCCCACGGTTTCTTGCTGGCGATAACATCGGTGTAGTCGAGCCCGGAGAAGTAGCGCGTGACGGCGCTGCGTTTTTCGAACCACACCTTGATTTCCGAATCGGAAAGCTCCGGCCCGCTGGTCGTGCCCGTCAGCAGATCAATCAGGTAGTGCGTGGCGTCGTTGGAGGAATCGACAATCATGTCCTTCATCGCGCGGCGCAGCTCGGGCGTGTCGGTGAGTTTGCCATCCTCCAGCCAGCGGTGGGTGGCCGCGAGGTAAAAGAGCTTGATCACGCTCGCCGGATAGATCGGCACATCACCGCGCACGCTGGCGCGCGGCGCGACTCCCGGTGAACTCAGATCGGCGAGCGTGAGGGCGAGTTGGGTGGGCAGAAGTTTCTGCGCGGAGAATTTTTCCAGCGTCGATTGTGCGGCGTGATCCACCATCGCTTGCAGGCGGGGCTCGGGTGTGGCGGCGAGGGAAAAACCGCCGCAGACGCACACGACAACGAGCAGCAGCGAAACGCGAAGGGCGGGGGACATAGCTTGGAGCAAGAGCGCGCAGCTCGCCGACGGCAACGATTTCGCGAGGCAGTCATTGTTTCGCCCTGACAAAGCCGCGGCGGTTCGAGTAGGGTGCGGGCGTTCCCAAAAACATCCCATGATTACCTCCCGTCTCCTCCCTGTCCTCGTTTTCGCCGCACTCGCGTCTGCCGTGCGCGCCCAAGCCCCCGCGCCGGACTACGGCGCGCCCATTCCGCTCGCCGAAGCCAAGCGCGCGCTCGCGGCCGCCCAGGCCGAGGCGGTCAAAAACAAATGGAACGTCGCCATCGCGATTGTCGATTCCGGTGGTCACCTCGTCGCCTACGAGCGGCTCGACTCCACACAATATGGCAGCGTCGATGTCGCGCAGGAGAAGGCGCGCACGGCGGCCGCGTTTCGCCGCTCGACAAAAATATTTCAGGACAGCGTGGCCGACGGCGGCGAGGGCCTGCGCACGCTCAAGCTTCCGGGCGCGACGCCGATCGAGGGCGGTCTGCCGCTGGTGATCGGCGGGAAAATCGTCGGTGCCATCGGCGTGTCGGGTGTGACCTCGGCGCAGGACGGGCAGATCGCGGCGGCCGGCGTGGCGGCCCTCAAGTGACAGTCCCCGCGTTTTCACGATGACTGTGAAACGGCTCCGACTTTTTTTCGCCGCGATCGCTGCAACCCTGGCGTTCGGGCGCGCGACAGCAGCGGAGCCGTTCTTCTTCATCCAGCTCAGCGATCCCCAGATGGGGATGTTTTCCGACAACAAGGATTTCGGGCAGGACGCCGCGAATTTTGAATTCGTCGTCGCCGCGATCAACCGGTTGCGGCCCGCCTTCGTCGTCATCACCGGCGATCTCGTGAACAAGGGCGGCGACATCGCGCAGATCGCCGAGTATCGGCGGATCGTCGGCAAGATCGATGCCGCGATCCCGGTCCACAACGCGGCCGGCAACCACGACGTGCAAAACGTGCCGACGCCCGCGACGCTCGACGCCTACCGGAAAATATTCGGCCCGGATCACTATTCGTTTCGACTGCCGGGCTTCGTCGGCCTCGTGCTCAACTCGACGGTGATTCACTCGCCCAACCAGTGTTCGGATGCGCTGGCGGCGCAGGAGCAGTGGCTCCACGCCGAGTTGGCGAAAGCGAAGGCGGAGCACCCGCGGCACATCGTCGTGTTTCAGCATCACCCGTGGTTTCTCAAGACGGCCGACGAGGCCGACCTATATTTCAACATCCCGCTGGCGCGGCGCGCCACGTATCTCGGGCTGTTTCGCGACGCGGGCGTGCGCTTCCTTTTCTCCGGCCACTACCACCGCAATGCCGAGGCGAGTGACGGCGAGTTGGTGAACATCACCACCGGCCCGGTCGGAAAACCGCTCGATGGCGCAAAGTCCGGCTTCCGCGTCGGCATCGTGCGTGACGACCGGATCGAACACCGCTACTACGAGCTGGGGGATTTGCCGGTGAGCATCGAGTTCGATCCGGCACCGCCCGTGAAAAAAAAGGCCGTTAGCCGATAACTGCATGAAACGCCTCCTTTTCCTATTGCTCGCCGGCTGTGGTCCCATCTCGCCGGCTTCCACCGGGATTCTCGACTGGATTTTCCCCAAGCACGACGTGCAGGTCATCGCGGTGACGGACACGACGCCCGCCGGCCTGCTGCGCCGGCCCGCCTCGTCGGCCAATCCGATCTACTATCAGGCGGTGAGCGCGGGCTACCGCGATTTCGGCGGTATCATCGCCGGCGAAAAAATTCCGCCGAAGGAGGAAATCATGAAGACGATCGCGAAGGTGCTCGCGAAGCAGGGCTACCTCCCCGGCACCGCCGAGCATCCGCCGGCGCTGCTGCTGATTTGGACGTGGGGCACGATGAACACCGACATGATGTATTCCGGCGACAGCGACGACACCCAGGGCCGCCAGATCAACCGCAGCCAGCTCCTGCGCTTCATGGGCGGCTACAAGCTCGGGCTCGTGAGCAAGGAGCCCTCGGCTTTCAGCAATGACCTGCTCATGCCCGGCACCCTGTTTCGCGATGCCGACAGCGAGTTGATCGCCGATCTCGCGAGCGAGGATCTCTATGTGGTCGCGATCTCCGCCTACGACTTCGCCGCCGCGGCCGAGAGCAAGAAAGTCCAGTTGTGGACCACGAAGATCAGCTGCCCCTCGCGCGGCCTCGCGCTGCCAGAGACCCTGCCCGCGATGCTCGCGCTCGCCGGTCCGCACATCGGCAGGGAGACCGCCAAGCCCGTCCAAATCAAGGCCGCGGACAAGTTCAAACCCGAGGTAAGGATCGGCGATCCCATCACGGTAGAATACATGGAAAAGACGCCACTCTCGGTCGTGGAGATCAACCCGGATACCGCGAAGAAAAAGAAAGCTACGCCCGTGCCGAGTCCGAAGAAGTAGTTTCTGGCCACGAAGGGGCGATGGGCTCTGTCATTCTGAGCGGAGCGAAGAATCCGCAGGAGATTCGATGCGACTAACAGCAGCGAAGATCCAAGTGGATTCTTCGCTCCGCTCAGAATGACAGGAGACGCTATTGCGTTTCCACAGCCTGAAACTTCGGGTGCGGCCGCAGCGGGCCGAGCGCGAAGACAATCAGCGCGAGGGCGATGAGCGGCATCACGCCATAGCCGATAAAGACCGGCGTGTAGCCATGTTGATCGATTATCCGACCGGCGATCGGATTGAAGATCATGCCGCCGATGCCGGCGCCCATGCTCGCGAGGCCCCAGACCGAGGCGACGTTGCTCTTCGGAAAAACGTCCGGCGCGAGCGCGAGGGCGTTGGTGTTGTAGCCCGTGTAGCCGAAGGTCGCGATCGAGATAAACGCGATCGCGACCCAGACGTTTTCCTGGAGCGCCGCGGGAATTCCCGCCGTCATGAAGACCACGAAGATCGCGATCACGGTTTTCCGCGCGCGAGAGACAGGCATCCCGCGGCGGATGAGGTGACCGGTGAGCCAGCCGCCCGCGAAGTTGCCGAGATCGGCGGTGAGAAAGGGAATCCATGCTGTCATCCCGATCTTCGTCAGGTCGAAGTGGTGGACTTTGTTCAGATACTGCGGAAACCAGAAAATGTAGAAATACCAAACCGGGTCCAAAAAGATTTTGGCCACCATCAGCACCGAGACGAATCGCGTGCAGAAAAGCCGCCACGCCGGGGCGGGCTTCGCCACCACCTCCGCGCGCACCCGCACGGGCGTGCGATACACAAACCACCAACCGATGAGCCACGCGTAGCCCGTGAGGCCCACGAGCAGAAAGGCCGTCTGCCAGCCGAAATATTTCACCAACGCCACCATCAGCGGCGGCGCGATGATCGC
>JANXSC010000040.1 GCA_025352845.1 Opitutaceae bacterium | reverse complement strand
GCCGTCGCGCTTGGTGACGAGGTTGAGCTGGAAATCCGTGCCGACGACGGCGTTGGGGTCGATGATGTTTTCGAGGAAATATTCGAGGCCGTTGCGCCACGTGCCGTTGAGGTTGGGCCCGAGTTTGCCGGGGGCGGCGGTGGCATCAGCCGCGTGGCACGAGGCGCACGTGCGTTCGAAGACGGCGCGGCCGGCCTTCACATCGTAGGACCAGAGCGGCGCCTCGCGGTAGAGATCGCGGATGCGCGCGATGCTGGCCTTGGAATCGGCCGAGGTCTCGGCGGTGCGGCCCCAGACGCGGTCGAGCGCGCGCGTCACCTCGGTGTTGCGCAGGTTGCGGAGCTGGCGGGCGTGGAGCGCGGTGAGATTTTTTTTATCGAACGTTCCAGTCTCGACCGCGCGCAGCAGCCCCAAGGCGAGCGGGGGCCTGCTCGTGAGCGCGGCGAGCGCGGCAGTGCGGTCAGCGGGATTGAAACCGGAAAACCCCTTGATGAGACCGGTGGCGACAGCGGTGGAATCGGCGGCGTTGGCGAGCAGTGGGATGACGGCGGAGCGCAGCGCGGTGTCATCGAGGAGCTTGATCAACACGGCGGTGGATTCCGTGTCGCCCGCGCGGCGCAGAAGATCGATCGCGCGGCGGCGCTCGGCGAGCGGCGTGGCGACGTCGGCGAGACGCGCGCGGATGGGCGCGAGCACGGCCTTGTCGCCGAAGAGGGCGGAGAGTTGTTCCCATGCGCCGAGCACGGCCGGTTCGACAGGCTCACGGCGGGCCGGTTCACGGGAGCTGGTGAAACGCGCGCCGACCTGCGCCCACGCGGCGGGCATCGCGAGACCGGCCTCGCTCTCGAGGGAGAACGCAAGGATGCGCAGCATGCGCGCCGCGGTGTCGGCAGGAAGTTTCGTTAGGCGCGCGGCAATTTCTTCGCGGCCGGCGGCCGTGCGCGCGGCGAACCAAAGGATCGAGTCGGCGAGCGTGGGCAGTGGCGTGCGCGCCGCGAGATCGAGGGCGCGCGGGACATCGGCGGCCACGCTGGGAGCGAGGGCGAACCAGATCATTTTTGGCAGGTAGCGATCACCGGCATCTTCACCGTGAGCGGCGAGGGCGGCGGCGACGGGCCAGCGCTGGGCGAGAGGCAGCGCGGGCACGGCGGAGGCGACCGCGAGTCGGACGAGCGGGGACGGATCTTTTTCGGCGAGGCGGGCTAGTGTGTCGGCGTTGATCGTCGGAGTCACGGGCGGGACGCCCGTGCCACGTGGCATGGGTGTTCCGCCCATGCTACTTGTTCCGATTTGCTCAGTCCCGAGCTGCACGGCCCAGCCGCGGACGATTTCGGAAGTGTGAGCGAGCGCGGAGTTGAGTTGTGCGGCGCCGAGGTTGTTCGTGACGTGTAAGGTCCAGAGCGCGCGGAGTTGCGAAACGAGTGGCTCGGGCGTCTCGCCCGAGTTTGCCGACGACTGATTCACGGGCGGGACGCCCGTGCCACTTCCGGCCGCTTGCGCGCGTAACACGACGAGCGCGGCGGCATCGATCGCGCGCGTGGTGGCGCGTTCTTGCAGGACGCGGCGCGCGGTGCGGACGAACCACTCGTTTTTATGGCTGTGCAGTGCGGCGAGCTGCGCATCGGTCATTGCGCCGAGATCAACTTTCGCGGGCTTGTAGGTGGCGGCCCACGAGACTCGGTAGAGGCGGCCGTTGGTGCGGTCCCAGATTTCGGCGTTGGGATTATGGCAGTGTTGGGTGTCGCTCCAGTCGATCACATAGGCCGCGCCATCGGGACCGTATTGGAGATCGACGGGCAGGTAGGTGGCGTCGGGCACGAAGCTCAGGTCGTAGCCGGCGTGAAACGTCTCGTAGGCCGCGCCGGTGCGCACGTTGATCTGGTGGTTGATTTGGTGGCCGTGGAGATTGTGCGTGAAAAGGTGATCGCGGTAGGTGTCGGGCCAGTTGTCGCCGAGATAGATCATAGTGCCGACGTGCGAGTGGCCGCCATAGACGGCGGTGGTGCCGGGTTTGCCCGCGCCTCCCTCGCCGCTGTCGTAGCGCGCGGAGGCGAGGAGGTAGTTTTTCAACTCGGGCGCGAAGTCGGGTCCGCGGTTCGAGACGAACGGCGCGTAGTCGTTGTTCGCCTGATTCCAATAGTGGCCGTTGCGCACGACGTAGCTCGTGCCGCCGCCGCCCCAGAAGCTGCGGCAGTGCGTCATGAAGAGGTGGCCGAGCGCGTTGAAGTCGATGCCCCATTGGTTGCTGCCGCCGTGCGCGAAGATTTCGAATTCATGGCGCACGGGATGATAGCGCCACACGCCGGCGCGGATTTTGGTGCGCAGTGCGTCGGGCGTGCCGGGCTTGCCGACGAACGAAGTCGTGAACACGCCCTGGCACCCGTAGAGCCAGCCATCGGGGCCCCACGTGAAACTGTTGAGCGTCTCGTGCGTGTCCTGAAACCCCCAGCCATCGAGGAGGATTTGGGGCGGGCCGTCGGGAATATCGTCACGATTTTTGTCGGGAATGAAGAGCAGGTGCGGCGCGGCGCCAACCCACACGCCGCCGAAGCCGACCTCAAGGCCGCTGACGAGGTTCAGGTTTTCCGCGAATACTTTTTTCGTCTCGAAGGTGCCGTCGCCGTCTTTGTCCTCGAAGATCAAGATGCGATCCTTGCCTTTGCCGTCGGGCTGCTTGTTCGGATAGCTCATCGCCTCGGCGACCCAGATGCGGCCGCGATCGTCGAATGCAAACGCGATGGGCTGGTGCAGGTCGGGTTCGCCGGCGAGCAGCTCGGCTTGAAAACCGCTGACGAGCTTCATGCCGGCGACGAGTTTTTGGCCGGGAGCGTTGGCGACGGCGGTGGGCTTCGCGGGATTATCGCGCAGGTGCCAGAGCACGGGGCTGGAGTTAAGCCGCGTGAGATCGTCGACATCGGCGACGCGCTTGAGCGGCGGGTCGCCATTCTTGCGCGTGACGCCGATGCTCTTTTCCGGAGGTGCGGCGTTGGTGGCGACGGCGGCCTTCGGCGCGGGCGGGAGTTCGGTGCGACCTAGTTGGGTGAGCTGGAGATTGCGGAACTGAATCTTCATCGGGCCCGGTCCGCTGTGGAGCTGGAGCGCGAGCAGGCCCGAGAAACGCGCGAGCTTGGTGTCGTGATCGTCGAGCACGGAAACGCGCGTGCCGTTGAGCCAGACTTCGGCGTGCGACGCGGAGGCGACGATGCGGTAGCTGTTCCAGGCGGGCGCGGGGTGGAAGAGATTCTTGTAATCGTCAGGCTCGCCGAATTTCTCCGTCCAGCGCCGGCCGTCGGGCGCGATGGAGAGGCGCGTGCCGCGCGGCGCGAGGATGCTGCGACCTTTTTCGTCGTGGATGTTGCCGAGGTAGCGTTCGCCGAGATCGATGTCGGCTTGGTAGCCTTTCGCGGCTCCGTCGGGCAGACGCTCGGAGCGGAACTGAATGCCGGAGTTGGAGCCGGGCGGGCCGCTCAGGCGAAATTCTGCGGTGAGCTCAAAGTCGGCGACCTCACCGCGCCAGTAGAGGAATTCGTTTTGCGCGAGCGTCGTGCCGGCGGCGATCTCACCGGTGATCGCGCCATCCTCGACGCGCCAGAGGGTGGTGTTGCCGTCCCAGCCGGCGAGCGTGCGGCCGTCGAAGAGCGGCTGCGGTGCGGGCGCGGCGAATAGGACGGATGGGGCTAAGAGGACCGAGAGGAGGCGTGGGGGCACGGGGATGCGAAGCATGTCGGAAGTGGGTTGGGGGAGTGCGGAGTAGAGCGCGTTTTGACGGGGCAATGCAACTGCCGGATCGGATCTCGCTGCGCGGCGCGGAAGAGACTGACTCCGGCCGAAAGGTTTGGAGTAGCGCGAAGCTTCAGCCCACATCGGGCGCGTTTATGTGATCGGACCCGAGCGCGGGCTGAATCTCTGCGCTACTTCCAGACTCGCTAGGGTTTTTCCTTCGGTCGCAGCCGGCGCTGGAGCGACGGATCGATCTCCTCGAGCTCGGGCTCAGGGATGCGGGTGAAGGCGATGCGCATCGGGGCGTAGTCGGTCGCGCCGTGCGCGCCGCCGAAGTAAACGGAGTTTTTGCCGAAGGTTTTGTTCAGCGTGTCCACGGCGGAATGAAGCCGCGCGCGGTTCTTTTCCTTCTCCGGTTCAAAAAGATCGCCGGTATGGCCGGCACCCTCAAGCAGGCCGGTGAGCAAGATGCCGACTTGCATCGGCGCGCCGCCGTGGAACGCGCGGGAGCGAGAGGCCCAGAGTTCGTTGAGCACGTGGGTGAAGTGCAGCGTGTCCTGCGTCTCGTTGAAGCGGCGGTCGGTGCTCCAGTCTTGATCGTCGCGGTAGCGGAGCGAGAGGTGGAGGCCGCCGGCGTAGTGGCCGGAATGACGGAGGCGCATGGCGGCCTTTTGCAGGAGGCGGTGGAGCACGGCGAGGGCGGTGGCGTCGTTGCGGCCTTGGGGCGGAAGCACGTGGCTATGGCCGATGGAGTTGTGCTGCGTGGGTTCGCGCTCCTGCAAGCCGCCGTTCATCCACGCGTGAAAACGCGCGCCCTCAACGCTGCCCCAGATCGCGCGGAGCTGGGCGGCGCTGGCGGCGTAGAGTTTTGCGACTGTTTCGATGCCGGCGCGATGCAGGCGCGTTTCCATGTTTTCACCGATGCCGCAAAAGTCCGTGAGCTTCAGATGCAGCAATTTTCCCGGGATGTCGGCGTCGTCGATGACGACGAGGCCGTTGGGTTTTTCCATATCGGAGGCGACCTTGGCGAGAAACCAGTTGGGTCCGATGCCGATGGAGCAGCGCACGAACTCCCCCGCCTCGCGGGCGATTTTCGCCTTGATTTCGAGGGCGAGCCGGCGGGCGCGCTCGGGCGCGGCGCCGAAATCGCGGGTGAGCTCGCACTCCAATTCGTCGATGGACTGCACTTTTTTCACCGGCACGCAGGATTCGATGATCGCTTTGAGCCGGCGGTGGTAGGCGATGTAAACCTCGGGCCGCGATTCGACGATCGCGATGCCGGGACACAATTGCCGCGCCTCGGCGACGCGGACGTTGCGCTTCAGGCCAAGTTTTTTCGCCTCGATGCTGATGGCGATACAGCCGGTGGTCTCGGCCATTACCGGCACGACGCCGACGGGCCGGCCGCGCAACTCCGGCCGCTCCTGTTGCTCGACGGAGGCGAAGAACGAATCGAAGTCGAGGGCGAGATTGCGGAGCACGGCGCGGTAAACCTTTGCCGTGAAAATCCGCTGTGCAAGCCGCACGCGCTGCGCTTAGTTTTTCGTGATGCGCATCGCCGTCCTCTC
>JANXSC010000032.1 GCA_025352845.1 Opitutaceae bacterium | reverse complement strand
GGCTTGGCGAGATAGTTGACGGCACCGTCGCGCATCGCGGAGACGGCGCTGCGGATATCGGCAAACGCCGTGACGAGCAGCACGGGGAGCGCCGCGTGTTTCTGGCGCACGCGGCGCAGCGTCTCGATGCCCGACATGCCGGGCATGCGGACATCGCTCACCATCATGCCGAACGGCTGCTCGGCCAGGAGCTGCAGCGCGGCCTCGCCCGACGCGGCGGACTGCGTCTCGTAGCCCTGCGCCCGGAGGAACGTTTCGAGCAGGCTGCGCTGCCCGTGATCATCGTCGACGATGAGGATGCGCGCGGCCTTCACGGCGACGGCGCGGCAGGCGCGGCGGAGATTTTGAGGTGGCGCAGGCGAAACAGCGCGCCGCGCGGGACGTTTTCCGCGCAGACGATTTCCCAACGGTGGGCGGAGACGATTTGGTTCACGATCGCGAGGCCGAGGCCGACGCCCTTCGGCCGCATGGTGACGTAGGGTTTGAAAATCGCGGTGCGCTCGGCGGGAGGCACGCCCGGGCCGTCGTCGGCGATTTCGAGCGTGGCTTCGCGCGCGGCATCGGTGGTCCAGCGCACGCCGATGTGCCCGCCGGGGCCGACGGCCTGCACGGCGTTGAGCAGGAGATTGAAGAGCGCCTGCCGCAACAGCGCCGAGTCGGCCTCGACCGTGAGCGGAGCCGTGGGCGGAGTTAACCGGATTTGCTTTTCCTCAAGGTCGGGCTGGAGGGTGCGCGCGACATCGGCGACGAGCGCGGTGAGTTCGACCGGAGCGAGGTGGGCCTCGCGGGGCTTCGAGTAGTGGATGAATTCGTTGAGCTGCACCGTCACGCGGTCCGCCTCCTCGATGATGGTGGCGGCTTGCTCCCTCAGCTTGGGCGCGTCCTGCGTCTGCATGGCGATCATCTGGGCGAGGCCGCGGATGAGATTGAGCGGATTGCGCGTCTCGTGCGCGAGGCCGGCGGCGGCGAAATTCATGCCGCTGAGGTGCGCGTTCATCTCGCCCGCCTTCACGAGGCGGATCTGCAGCTCGGAGTTTTTGCGCACGTTGCGCCACGCGAGGGCCGCGCCGAGCGCGGCTCCGGCGGCGAGGAGGCAGACGAGCGAGCGCTGGAGCAAATCGCCGCGCACCGCCGCGCGCATCTCGAGGATCGAGAGCGAAATCACGAGGCTGTGCACGCCCTGCTTCTGGATCACGGCGTCGTATTCCTCACGGCTCATCCACGACGGGCGGCCAAACGGCGAGCGCGGCGACGGCGTCGCGTTGGCGGCTTCACCGATCTTCGTGGCCGCGCCGTCGGGCGGGCGGCGGTTTGAAGCCGGGCGGAAGGCGCGCGGATCACCCACGACGATGGCGGGCGGCGGACGGGTGGCGTCTTCGGCCGTGGCGGTGCCGAGGTCCATCACGTTCATCAACGTGAGCGTGGGGTCGCGCCAGAAGACGCCGCGCGCCCGCAGCATGTCGGGCGTGAGTTCCACGTGCGGTCCGGCGCTGGCGATGGTCTCTCCTGTCGCGCCAAGGATCGCGAGGGCCTCGAGTTCGCCGGGGCGCACGAGATCCTGGAGTGTGGCTTCGAGGCGATCCTTGGAAACGACGCCGCCGAAACGGCGCTGCGAACGCACGACGACGCCCAGCGTCGACGTGATGTCACGCCCGCGGTTGATCAACGCCTCGGCGGCGGCGCGTTCGAAGCGGAAATGCTCCTGCGCCTGCCAGACGCACACCGCCAGCACCGCCACGAGGAAGAGTGCGGCGATCGCAAGGCGACGGTTGGCGGTGAACGAGCCCATGGCGGCTGGCGTGGTTATCGCGCCGAAACCGCGCCCGATCCAAGCCTCAATTCTTAGCGGGGGAAATGAACCGGTTGAGATCGGCCTGCTCGAAAGTCCGCGGGGTCATCTCGAGCCGGGCGCGCTCGCTGTCGTTCACCTTGCCGAGTTCTTCGGGCGTGGCGATGACGTGGGGCGTCAGGAAAATCAGGAGCTCGGTCTTGATTTTGTCGGTGTTCTTGCGCCGGAAGGCGGCGCCGATGAGCGGAATGTCGCCGAGGAGAGGGACCTTGCTCTCGGTGTCGTTCTTCTGCGCCGAGATGAGCCCACCGATCACGATCGTCTGATCGCTCTGCGTCACCACCACGGTGTCGGCGGAGCGCTTGTCGATTACCGGCTGGCTGTTGATGGTCGTGACGCTCAGCGACGAAATCTCCGGCGAGACGATCATTTCGACGAGGCCGTTCGAAGTGATGAACGGGGTGACTTTCAGGATGATGCCGACGTCCTGATAATTCACGGTGGTCGTGATCGCGTTCGAGTTGGTGTTGGTGGTCGAGCTGGCGAGCAGCGGAATCGTCTGGCCAACGAGGATGGTCGCCTGCTGGTTGCTGCGGGTGAGAATCGAGGGGCGGGAGAGAATCTCCGTCTTGGCCACGGCGGAGATGGCGTGGATCGTCGCGGTGATATCGCGGCCGACGAGTTGGTAAAACGCGCCATACACCGAGTTGTTGGCGAGATCCTGCGCGATACCGAACCGCGTGCGCGCGGTGCCCTCGGGGTTGGTCTTGATCGAGATGGGGCCCTTATAAACCGCCTCCGCGCCGAGGTCGAAGCTGTTGTCGTGCGTGACCTGCATGAAGACGACGTTGATCAGCACCTGGGGCTTCGGCTTATCGAGGTTGGCGATGATGGTTTTGATGTTCTCGTTGGTCGCATCGTCGGTCACGACGATGAGCCGGCGCGTGTCGACATCGCTCGAGATCATCGCATCGCCGAGCATGGTGGTGTTTTGATAGGAGCGGCTGCCGCCGGAGGTGGAGCCGCCGCCACCGCCGCCACCGCCTCCGGTAAATCCGCCCCCGCCGGTCGTGGTGCCCCCGCGGCCGGCTTGAGTCTGCGCCGGGGCGAGCGCTGTGATGGTGCCGAAGGCGAGGGCCGCAGTCGCGACCAGCGTGCGCCGGTGCGATCGTAGGGTTGGTAAATTCATGTTCGGATCGGAATGCGTTCTAGGTGAAAAGGGGAGTTGCTGCGGTTAGTTGGTGCGGGCGCCGGTGGCGGCGTTGCTGGTGCCGAGCTGGAGATTTTGCGTGGTGTTTTGCTGCGCGTTTTGGGTGGCGCGCGTGGTCAGGGCATCGGGTTGGTTGTTGGTCGTCGTGCGGCCGGTGCTGCTCTGGAAGAGGTTTTTCAGCACCGTCTCCACCTGCTTCACGTTCGCATTCTCCATCGTGTAAACGAAGACCTTTTGTTTTCGGGCCGAACTTGAATCGAGCTGCGCGACCATCTCGGTGATGTCGGGCATCGCTTCCTTCGCCGCAGTCACGATCACTGAGTAGGTGCGGGGGTCCGCCACGGCGACGACGGGCACGCTGCGAGTCGTCGTGCCGCCACCACCACCACCAGTGCGACCGCCGCGGCCACCGGTGCCACCGGTTCCGCCGGTTCCGCCCGTGCCGCCGGTGGCACCGCCGCCGCCGAAGCCTCCGGGGAAGCCGGGAAATCCGCCGGTGCCCCCGCGGCCGCCGGTGTTGCCGCCGCGCCCGCCGTTCGCGTTGCTGGCAGGCGCTGTGTAGAGATTCGTCAGCAGTGTCGCCATTTCGAATGGATCGGCGTTGACCAGCTTGAAGATTTTCATCGTCGAGACCGTGTCGCTCGAGCTGTCGAGCGCGTTCACGAGGGTGACGACCTGCTTCAGGTTGATGTTGGTGTCGGTGACGAGCAGGGAATTGCTGTCCATGTTGGCCGTGATCGCCGAGGAGCCGGGGAGCATGGTGCCGAGGTCGCGCGCGGCCGTCGCCGCATCGAGGTGCCGCAGCGGGATGATCTGGATGAACATCTCGGCGGTCATCGGAATTTCGTCCGGGTTGTTACCCGTGCGGATCGGGAGATTTTTTTTCTTCGCGTCATCCTTCGAGGCGATGACGATGGTGCGGCCCTGCACGACGGCGGTGTAGCCGTTTTTGCTGAGGGCGATTTGGAGGAGCTGCACGGCCTCCTCCTTGGTGACGGGCTGGGCGCTATACATGTCCACGGTGCCGCGCACGGGCGTGTCGAGCACGATGATGAAGCCGGC
>JANXSC010000484.1 GCA_025352845.1 Opitutaceae bacterium | reverse complement strand
TTCTTCCAAAAGCTGGGCATGGAGTTCGGCGGCGACACCAACGCCTCCACCGGCTTCGAGCGCACGCTTTATCTACTAGAGCTGCCCGACACCAAGGCCACCACACTCGCCGAGGGCCTGCGCGTCTTCACCGACTATGCGGGCGGCCTGCTCATCAAACCCGAGGAAATCGACAAGGAGCGCGGCGTCATCCTCAGCGAGAAACGCACCGGCGATTCCGTCGGCTACCGCACCGCCCTCGCCAGCTACGGATTTCTCCTCGGCGGCACGCGCTTCCCGCACCGTTTCCCGATCGGCGAGACGCCGATCATCGAGCAGTCGGGCCGCGATCGCTTCGCGGATTTCTACGACACTTGGTATCGCCCGGAACTGATGTCGGTCGTCGTCGTGGGCGACATCGACGTCGCTGCGGTCGAGAAACAAATCGTCGCCGCCTTTACGCCGCTGAAGGCTCGCGGCCCCGCGCGGCCCGCCCCCGACTTGGGAAAAATTTCCGCCACCGAGGGCACGCGCGCCTTCTATCACCACGAGTCCGAGGCCCCGAGCACGCGCGTCGAGATCGCCACCCTCACGCCCTACGCGCATCTCGACGACACCGCAGCCAACCGCCTGAAATATCTCCCGCGTTCGCTCGCCAACACGATCATCAGCCGCCGGCTCTCCATCCTCGCGAAAAAGGAAAACGCGCCCTTCACCAACGGCAGCGCCAGCGCGGACGAAGCCTATAATTTTTTCCGCCAGACCTCGGTCTCGCTCACCTGCAAAGCCGAGCAGTGGGAGGCCGCCCTCGGCGTCGCCGACCAGGAGTTGCGCCGCGCGCTGCAACACGGTTTCCAAGCCTCCGAGCTGCGCGAGGCCTCCGCGAATTTCCGCAACGGCCTCGAGCAGGCCGCCAAGACCGCCGCCACGCGCCACTCCGACGGCCTCGCCAACGACATCGCGCAACAGCTCCTCGACCGCGACGTGTTCATGACGCCCGACGACGAACTCACACTCTACAGCCCCGCGCTCGAAAAGATTACCGTGGCCGATTGCGCCGCGGCGTTGCGCGACGCGTGGAGCCCGCGTCACCGCCTCGTCATGGTCACGGGTAACGCGAAGCTCGCCGACGATGCGACCGCCGTGATTGCGTCCGGCTACGCGCGCACGAGCGCGATCGCCGTCACCGCCCCCGAGGCCGTCGCGGATCTCGCGTGGGGCTACACGGACTTCGGCCCCGCCGGAAAAATCTCGCAACGCGATCACGTCGCGGACCTCGAGATCACGCGGGTCACGTTTGAAAACGGCGTGCGGCTCAACCTCAAGAAAACCGATTTCGAGGCCAACAGCATCCGCGTCAGCGTGCGCGTCGGCACCGGTGCCCTCACCGAGCCGAAGACGCAGCCCGGCCTCAGTTTCTTCACGAGCCAGACGTTCACCGCCGGCGGCCTTGGCAAACACAGCGCCGACGATCTCCGCCGCATCCTCGCCGGCAAAACGGTCGGCGCCGGCTTCAGCGCGGGCGGCGATGCGTTCACCGCCGGCGGCGGCACGAATCGAGAGGACCTGCTCCTCGAGCTACAGCTCATCACCGCGCACCTCACCGATCCCGGCTATCGCCCCGAGGCCGTGCGCCAGCTCCTCAAGCAGATCGATCAAATGTATACCGGCTTCGAGCACACCGCCGGCGGGCCCTACAATCTCGAGATTCCGAAACTCCTCGCGAGCGGCGACCACCGCTTCGGTTTCCCCACCAAGGAAGAGTTGCTCAAGCGCAACACCGCCGAGGCGAAAGCCTGGCTCACGCCGCAACTCCAGCGTGGCGCCATCGAGGTCGCGATCGTCGGCGATTTCGATCCCGAGGCCGCGATCGCCGCCGTCGCGCAGACACTCGGCGCGCTGCCGAAGCGCGACGCCAAGCCCGCGCTCGACGAGCTGCGTAACGTCGCGTTTCCCAACGAGCCGTTCAACCGCACCTTTGCCATCGACACCGAAATCCAAAAAGCCGACGTGCGCCTTTACTGGCCGACGACCGACGGCCGCGACATCCACCGCGCCCGCCGCCTCGGCCTCCTCGCCGAAGTCCTCAGCGATCGCCTGCGGATCAAAATCCGCGAGGAGCTGGGCGACGCCTACAGCCCCGGCGCCGGCAGCAACGCCGGCGATCTTTATCGCGGCTACGGCTACATCCTCGCCGGCACCACCGTCGAGCCGGCGAAGACGCAAAAAATCGCCGATGTGATCGCCGAACTCGCCGCCGAACTCGCCGAGAAGGGCGTGACCGAGGATGAACTCACTCGCGCCAAGGGTCCCATCCTCACCAGCCTCCGCGAAAGCGCGCGCACCAACGGCTATTGGATCGGCAATGTCCTTAGTCGCGCGCAGGAAAAACCCGAGGTGCTCGACTGGTGCCGCGACCGCTACGCCGACAACGAGGCGATCACCGCCGCCGAGTTGAGCGCGCTCGCGAAAAAATATTTTTCTGCCAGCCGCGCCAGCCGCGTCGTCATCACGCCGGCGGCGAAACCCGCGCCGAAGCCGTAACGTCCATCGCTCCACGCGGCGGCAAGTAGGGCGGAGTCTCCGACCCGCCCTTTCGCGCGTTGAGTATTCGAGAGCGGCTCAGAGACCCGCCCTACTCCGCGGCGCCGGCGCGGTCAGCCGTAGATTGAGTAGCGGCAAAAGCGCAAGCAGCCCGACGACCGTCAGGCCGAGCACGGCGTAGCCGGCGAGGTCATGCACCGCGCCACCGATGGAGTCGGGGCCGCGGTTGTAGGCCCACGCGGTGAGGAAGAGGCTGCGCGCGAGATTCGTCACGAAGGCCAACAGCAGTGCGGCGGCGACGAGCGTGATTTTTTTCCACCACCGCTCAAGAAACACCGCGGCGAGAAAGCTTCCCGCGAAGAGACAGCCGGTGAGCGAGCGGATGCCCGAACACGCGTCTTCGACGCCCACGTTGCCATTCGGCAGCACCAGCACGTTGCCCTGCTGCTCGATCGGCAGGCCGAGGGTGTCGAAGACAAACGCGACCACCGTCACGACCTTGCGCAGGAGAAAAAGGTTCAGCGGCGTCTCCACCGCCGCGACCATCGGCGCGGACACAAGCCAGACGAGCACGGGAAAAACAAACCACGCCGCGAGCCGCACGCGCGCGTCGGAAAAAAAACTTCCGCGTGCTGGTGCCCGCGCTTCCGGCGCACTCAGGAGAAAAAGCGGCAACGCGATCGCGACCGCGCCCAGCGTGAGCGCCAGTGTGCCCGGTGGCGAAGCGCCGCCTCCGGCGCGCAGCAACGCGCCAAGCAGAAACATCACGACGCCGCCGAGGAGCGCAAGGGCGGCGAATACGTTGAGCAGAATTTTTCCCGCGCCCGCCGCGCGCGG
>JANXSC010000437.1 GCA_025352845.1 Opitutaceae bacterium | reverse complement strand
TTTTCCCGCGCCCGCCGCGCGCGGACTCCCATCGGCCGCACACGCCGCCAGCCCCGCGAGGATCTGCGGCCACCGCTCGCGCACAACGTAGAGCGCGAAGATCGGCACGAGCCACCCGAACGAATAGTCCGCCTTCTCCCGCCACCAGTGCGATTGATCCCACGCGACGAACGCAAAGAACCCCGCCGCAATCCCGAGCGCGGCCAGAAACGGGTCGGGCACGGTCGCGCGAAGGTTTTTCCAAGACAGCGGCATCGCGCGGATGCGAATCAGCCGCCGCGCCGGTGGCGAGCCTGATTGCGCGCTCGTGAAAGGCCCGCATTCCGATCTCAACGAAATGCTCGGTTGTAGAACCGGCCGGTTGCGCCCGGCCAACGGCCGGGCCTCAATACACACCGGACGATTGCCCTCACACCCGCGCCACCACGATCGATGCGTTGGTGCCGCCGAAGCCGAAGCTGTTGGCGAGCGCGGCGCGGACGGTTTTGCGCACCGCGGTGTTGGGCGTGACGTTGAGCCCGAGCGCGGCAACGGCCGGATCGAGATTCTCGACGTTGATCGTCGGCGGCACGATGCCGTGGTGGATCGCCTGCACGGCGGCGAACGCACCCATCGCGCCCGCGCCGCCGAGGAGATGGCCGATCATCGACTTCACGCCGCTCACGTGGAGCGCGGCTTTGTTTTCCGCAAAGACGTTCGCGATGGCCGCGGCTTCCTCACCGTCGCCGCCGGGCGTCGAGGTCGCATGCGCCGAAACGTAATCGATCTCGTTCGGCGCGAGGTTCGCGCGGGCAAGCGCGGCGCGCATCGAGCGGGCGGAGCCTTCGGCGCCGGGCGCGAGCGACGAAAGATGGTAGGCATCGGCCGACGCGCCGTAGCCGCGCAGCTCCGCGTAGATGCGCGCGCCGCGGCGGTGGGCGTGCTCAAGTTCCTCGAGGACGAACACCACCGAGCCTTCCGAAAGCACGAAGCCGTCGCGGTCTTTGTCGTAGGGGCGCGAGGCCTGCTCGGGCGCGTCGTTGCGGGTCGAGAGCGCGCGCATCTGCGCAAAGGCTCCGATGGCGAGCGGCGTGACGGTGGACTCGGCCCCGCCCGCAATCATCACATCGACATCGCCGCGAATAATCGCGGCGGCGGCTTCGCCGAGCGCGTGGCCACTGGTCGCGCACGCGGAGGCCACGCTCATGTTCGGGCCGCGCGCGTCGAGCAGCAGGCTGACCTGGCCCGCGAGGAGATTGGGCGCGATCTGGATGATGAAGAACGGCGAGATTTTCCTAAACCCACCGGCCTTCCACGTGTCGTGCATCGCCTCCATTTCGGGCAGGCCGCCGAGGCCGACGCCGAGATTCACGCCCATGCGCTCGGCGTCGAACGTCGCGCGGTGCGCATCGAGCCCGGAGTCGGCGTAGGCTTCGACTGCGGCACCGACGCCGAGGTGGGTGAAGCGGCCAAATTTTTTCACGTCCTTCGCGGTGAGCGCCTGCGTCATCGGCTCGCCCGCCTCGCCGCGTGGGCGCAGCGGAGCCGGCAGCGCGCGCGCCGGATCGAAATTGCGGACCTCGCCCGCGATTTGCGCGGTGCAGCCGGTGGGGTCGAAGCGCGTGATGCGACCGATGCCGCTGCGGCCCGCGATGAGCGAGGCCCAGGTGTCGGCCGCGGTGTTGCCACACGGCGTGACGGCGCCGAGGCCAGTGATCGCCACGCGGCGAACGGGAGAGGACGGGTTTTGCATGGAAAAAATGAGCCGGGAAATTGTTACGCGCAGGCTAGAACGCCCGCATGAAATCGTGCGACGGCATCGCGGTGGGAAGCGGCAGCCCGGTATTTTTTTTCAGCGCCGACTCCTTTGACTCAGTCGGCTTCACACGCTCGCGCACGCCCGCACCCTCGCCGCAGAATTGCTCGCGCAATTGCCGGCGCATCGCGTGCAGCATCGCATCGCTCTGCACCGGATCGTCGATCGCGCGGGCGAAGAGCAGGCCGCCGACGAGCGAGCTCATGAGCTGCGTGACGCGCTCGCGGTTGCGCTGCGCGTCGGCACAGAGGCGGAGCGCTGCGCTCAGGCGATCGATGTGCTGTGCGAAACCGCGCGCGTAACCGGACCGCGCGGCGCCGCGCAACCGGGCCATGTCGGCCCCGACCGACACCACGAGGCAGCCCGAACCGCGATTGTCGCGGTGCCGCGACCCGAGATAACTGTCGATCAGCATGCGTGCGCGCGTAGTCGGAGTCGCGGCGGCGGCGATGCGCTCGAGGTTGGGCACCGCATCGTCGAAGGCGGCGGCACAGGCCTCGGCGATGAGTTCGGTTTTGTCCTGAAAGTGCGCGTAGAAGCCGCCGTGGGTCAGACCGGCGCGGCGCATCACTTCGTCGACGCCCGTTTCCGCCACCCCGCGTTCGCGAAACGCCTGGCTCGCCGCATCGAGAATACGGCGGCGAGTGGCTTGTTTGTGGGCGGGCGGATAACGCATGGCGGTCGTCTTTAGATGACGACCGTCATACCAAGACAAGGGTAAAGATTTCTCCTGTCACTGGCGCGACGCGGGGCGCATCTCGTTTCTTGCAGTGGCGGCCGGTGCCGGTTGTAGCGCGGTCAGCCTGACCGCGTTGATCGAACCAGCACGGGCAGGCTGCCCGTGCTACGGCGCTGTGCATTTTCTCTCACGGCCGCCTGCGACATACTGAGATGCTGAGATACGCCCGCGCTATTCAGCCTGAGACAGCCGGGCTTTGACTTTCCCGGCACCGGGGCTTTTGCTCCGCGCCCTTTTCGAGGTCCGCCTCCCGCCGTCCACCACCGCCCATGTCGCAGCTTCACCCTCATTGGCGCATGGAGTATATTGAGGCACCGCGTTACCCGGCCCTCATGAAGCGGCCATTCACGGAACTGCCTGCCTTGGGCGACGACCGCGCCGCGCTCATCGTGCACCGCTCGGCGTTGAGCTATCTCGTCCTGAACCGCTTTCCCTACAACCCCGGCCACCTGCTCGCCGTTCCGTTCCGCGACGTCCACGACTTACCTCAACTCACCGCCGCCGAGCGCGCCGACCTCTTCGAGGAAATAATCCTCGGGCAGACCCTCCTTGCCACCGCGCTGAAGCCCGACGGCTTCAACGTCGGCTTTAACCTCGGCTCCGCCGTCGCCGGCGGCAGCATCGCCCACCTGCACGGCCACATCGTCCCGCGTTGGAACGGCGACAACAACTTCATGCCCGTCCTCGGTCAGACCCGCATCCTCCCGCAGGCGCTCGAAGCGACGTGGGAGAAACTCGCGGCGGCAGCAGCCACCGCTGGAAAAGTGGAAAAGCGAAAAAGTGGGAAAGCGAAAAACCGCTGAGCCCGATTGCCACCCGTTTCCGAGTTTCCCGATTTCTCAATTTCTGCTTTTCCGCTTTTCCGCCCCGTGTCCTCAAAGACCCTCCACTTCCCCAGCCCGCGCCACGCGAGTTCGCTCTACGGCGCACGCGAGGAGAATCTCGTGCATGCCGAGCGCGCGCTGGACGTGAAGCTCGTCACGCGGGAGGACTGGGTGAAGATCGAGGGCGCGGCCGACCGCGTCGCGACGGCCGAGGCGCTCTTCGGTTTTCTCGACAAGGCCCGCACGCAGGGGATGACGATTCGCACGCCGGATTTTCACCGGATCTCCGATGCGTTTGCGCGCGGTGAAGGCGCGCAGCTCCAGACATTGCTCGACGAGCCGCTCGTCATCGCCACCAACCGCAAGACCATCGTCCCGAAAACGCTCGGGCAAAAACTCTACCTCCAATCGATGCTCGCGCATCCGGTGGTGTTTGGCATCGGTCCCGCCGGCACGGGCAAGACCTACCTCGCGATGGCCGCCGCCGTAAACGCCCTCCTGAAAAACGAGGTCGAGCGCGTCATCCTCACCCGCCCCGCCGTCGAGGCCGGCGAGGCGCTCGGCTTCCTCCCCGGCGACCTCCGCGAAAAAATCCTCCCCTACCTCCGCCCGCTCTACGACGCGCTCCACGACATGCTCGACCCCGAGGATGTCGCCCGCCTCACCGAGAAGGGCGTCATCGAGATTGCCCCGCTCGCCTACATGCGCGGCCGCACGCTCTCGCACGCGTTCGTGATTCTCGACGAGGCGCAGAACACCACGCCCGAGCAGATGATGATGTTCCTCACCCGTCTCGGCGAAGACTCGCGCATGGTTGTGACCGGCGACATCACCCAAATCGATCTCCCGCGCGCCAAGCAAAGCGGCCTCCTCGAAGTCCGCCACATCCTCGGCGACATCCCCGGCATCGACTTCCACACCTTCAGCGGCGCCGACATCGTCCGCCACCCCCTCGTCGCCAAAATCATCGAGGCCTACGACGCGTATCGGAATCCGATTGGTGGGGAGAATGGTGGGAAGGAGAAGCGATGAGAACGAAACAAGGTGAAAAAATGAAAACGCAGCTCCCTAGCCAACACTCTGAACTCGCCCAAGCAGCCCTCAAGGGAGTCATCTCAGCAATACCTGTTATTGGAGGCTTAGTCGCGGAACTCGGAAGTTCTCTGGTAAGTCCGTTGGAAAAAAGGAAACGGCAATGGGCTGAAGAAATAGAAATTACACTTCTAGAACTTCAGTCTAAACACGCTCGTCTCCCAAAAGACCTTTCAGATGACCCTACTTTTGTCACAGCCCTTCTAAAGGCTACAGGCACTGCATTGGCGACTCATCGGAAGGAAAAACGAGAACTTCTTGGGCGCTTTCTCGTCGCGGTGGGTTCTAAGGCAATTTCTGACGAAGAGCTTCAGCATGCTATCCTAAAACTCGTGGACGACTTGTCTGTCGGGCACATGGACGTCCTAAGATTTCTCGATGCAGACTCCAGCCGTATCGCAGGACTAGAAAAACTGGATGAAGTTTACGCTCGTTATCGGGAAAATTACCACGGCACCTTAGCCAGGAATACGTTTCGATGGATTATCGCCGATCTCTCTGCAAGAATGGTCATTCACCTCGGCGACATAGAGGACATGGACGAATTTGCATCGTTGGCAGAGACTCTAGCTTTAGAGAGTTCACGTGTCCGTCCGCTTCAAATCACGCATCTAGGCAAACAGTTTCTTGTGCTCTTGAGGAACGAGCCCGATCGGCCTCCGGCTAACCTTAACTGTGCGACCGTGACTTCCTGAACTATTTACAATGTCCGTCCGCAACCAGTTTAAACTCCTCCTCGGCGGCCTCAGTGCGCGCCGGGGCACGCGCCCGCCGCACACTGCGGCGCCGTCGCCGATGGGCGAGTTTCTGGATCGGAGTCGCCTGGTCGGCATGCTCATCTTCATCGTCACAGTCGGAGCGATTGTGCTCATCAGCTCGGCGGGCGTGAGCACGCTCAACGCACCTGTCGTCGTCGATCAGGTGGCCACCACCCGGATCAGCGCGCTCGTGTCGTTCGGCTATGAGAGCGCGGAGAAGACGCGCGTGGCCCGCGAGCAGTTCATGGATCAGTTGCCGCCGGTTTACCGGCTCGACCTAAAGCCGCTGGGCGATTTCGAGACCGCGGCGCGCATCCTCCTCGGCCAGCTCACCACGTTTGAGTCGGGCAGCACGATCAACATCCCGGCGCTCCTTAGCCGCCGGCCCGAACTCACCCGCATCGCGGAAATATTCAATTCTCAGAACCCGGCCTACCACGCCACGGCCGAGGATATCGCCGCCCTCCTCAGCGCGGGCGATGTGAAGCAACGGGCAGACCTGTTCGAAAACGGCCTCGCCACGCTGCGCGACATCTACGCGCAGGGCGTGACCGACTCCGCGCTCGGCACGCTCGCTCCCGGCAGCTCGGTGGTGTTTCAAATCGCCCGTGCCAGTGGCGAGATTGCGCAGCGCCCGGTGCAGACGATGGAGGATGCGCTCACCGTCCTGCGTGTGAGCCTCGGCGGCGCGAACACCCCGCGGCCCGCGGCGCAGGCGATTTTCCGCCTCTTCCGTTTCGGCGTTACGCCCAACATCGTCTTCGACCGCGACGCCACCCGCGCACGCAACGACACGGCGGCGCGCACCCTCAAGCCCGTGGTCGTGAATGTCGCCCGCGGGCAGCTCATCATCAATGCCGGCGAAAAGGTCTCCGCCGCCCAGCACGAGATGCTCGTCGCCCACCGCAAATACGTCCGCGAACACACCGAACTCGACAGCAGCGAGGGCCTCACGCTCTTCGGCCGCATGCTGCTCGTGCTGGCGATGGTCATCGCCTCGCTCATCTACATCCGCATCGAGGATCCCGAGACGCTGCGCAGCAACGTCCGCTGCGGCCTGCTCGCACTGGTGGTGATCTTCAACCTCGCGCTCGTGCGCGCCAACTACTCGCTCGGCGGCGCCGAGTTCTTCGTGCGCGATGGTTCGTGGGCCTCGACGCTCCCCTACGTCGCGCCCACGGCGTTCGCGCCGCTCATCGTCGCCATCCTCATCGACGCGGGCTCGGGCATTTTCATGGCGCTGCTGATCTCGATTTTCACCGGCGTCATCTACGGCAACCGGCTCGACCTGCTCGTGCTCACGTTCCTCGCCTCGCTCGTCGCCATCTTTTTTGGGCGCGACGCGCGGCGCCGCGGGCTGGTCGTGCGCGCGGCCGGCGCCGGCGGGCTCACGGTGGCGGCGTTTGCCGCGCTCATCGGCATCGCCGACCAGACGCCCTACGAAACCCTCTTCCGCCAGATGATCGCGGGGCTCGGCACGGGACTGCTCACCGGCATCGTCGTCGTGGGCCTGCTGCCTGTGCTCGAATCGCTCTTCAAGCGCACGACCGACATCACGCTACTTGAGCTCACGGACTACAATCACCCGCTGCTGCGCCGCATGCAGCTCGAGGCCCCCGGCACCTACCATCACTCCCTCGTCGTCGCGCAGCTTTCGGAAAACGCCGCCAACGCCATCGGCGCCAACCCGCTCGTCGCCCGCGTCTGCGCGCTCTTCCACGATGTCGGCAAGACCGTGCATCCGCAGTATTTCGGCGAAAACCACCGCGACGGAAATGATCCCCACGCCGCTCTGCCGCCCGCCGAATCCGCGCGCCTCATCAAGCAGCACGTGCCCGACGGCGTGGAGCTCGCCCACCGCCACCGCCTTCCCCGCGCCGTGATCGACGTGATCCAGCAACACCACGGCACGACGCTCGTGCGGTATTTCTATCACCGCGCCGTCGAAGCCACGCGCGCGCCGTTCGCTCGCGCGACGGGAGCAGGGAGAAAGGAGAAGGGCGAAGGAAACAAACCCTCCGATCCTGTGACCTCCGCTCCGTCCTTGCTGCCAGCGGCGTCGCTCGTCGGTGAAGCCGCCTACCGCTACGACGGCCCGATTCCTCAATCGAAAGAAAGCGCGATCATCTCGCTCGCCGACGGCGTCGAGGCCACCACGCGATCCCTCCGCCAGGTCCGCGCCGAGGATCTGCAGGAGACGATCAACCGCGTCGTGGCCGATCGCGTAGCCGACGGCCAGCTCGACGCCGCGCCGCTCACCCTCGCCGAAATTACGCGGATCAAAAACAGTTTTCAGTTCACGCTGCTCAACATGCTCCACTCGCGCGTCGCCTACCCCGCCGGCAACGAGTCACCGACCGAAGCCGGAAGTCAGCGATCAGATGTCAGCTAAGTGGGCTCTGTCATTCTGGGCGAAGCGAAGAATCCAGCCGGACATTCGCACCGCGGAGGCGCCTCGTTACTTCAAATGCATTCTTCGCTTCGCTCAGAATGACAGCCATGGAAAATCTCCGCCCCGCCGGTTCCGCCCCCCGCGAGATCGCCATCGCGAATCGCCACCCGCGCCTCCGCCTCGACCGCCGCGCCGTCGCGCGCGCGATTCACGTCCTCGACGCTGAGTTTCCGAAATCGAAAATCGAAAATCGAAAATCGAAAATTCCCGCCGCCCCGGCGGGCGAGCTCTCCCTCGTCTTCCTCACCGACGCCGCCCTCGCCCAGCTCCACGCCGCTTTCCTCGCCGACCCGACACCCACCGACGTGATCACCTTCGAGGGCAATCCCGCCCTCGGCACGGCCGGCGAAATCTGCGTCTCCGCCGACGCCGCGCAGCGGCACGTCCGTGGTAGCCGAACTCGTAAGAGTTTGGCCCGATCGCAAAAGTCTCACGACTTCGGCTACCCACCCGCTGCCTTCGCCCGCGAGCTCACCCTCTACCTCGTGCACGGCTGGCTCCACCTCGCGGGCTTCGACGATCTCGTGCCAGAGAAGAAACGCGCCATGCGCCGCGCCGAGGCGCGGGCCCTGCGCCTCCTCACGCGCGCCGGCGCGGTGCCGAAGTTCGCGCGGCGGTAGTTGTCTCCGTCGCACAACATTTCTCCCGGCACTAGAATTGAGCGTGCGAGTCCGATCGTCTCGCTGCATTTTTCCGCCATGCAAGCTGTCCAATCCCTCCGCGTGCTCCTCGTTATCGTTGTCTCGCCGCTGCTATCCATCGCGGCATTTGCCCAAGGCCCCATTCCCGCCGCCCTCGAGCCGAACCGCGGCGAAACTTCGCTCACGCTCGACATCGGCTTCGGCATTCGCGCGGTGCCACCGTCGCGCGTCACTGTTCCCGTCGGAGAAACCCTGCGCCTCACCGGCCCCGCCTCGGGCGGCCGCCCCGTGCAATGGTTGAAAAACGGCCGCGGCATTCCGGGCGCCACGAACAACGCGCTCGTGATTCCCTTCGTCACCAGTGCCGACGCCGGCACCTACAACGTCACCGTCGTGGACCCGCTCGCACTGTCGGTGCCGTCGCAATCCCTCGTGCTCGGCGTCGGCCCGACCGACCGGCTGCTCAATCTCTCAACGCGCGCAATCATCGGTGCGGCGGCCGATCAGGGGTTCGTCTCTGGCTTTGTCGTGACGGCGACGGGCGGCGGGAAAAAAATAATCCTGCGCGCCGTCGGTCCGTCGCTCGCCATCTTCGGCGTCGCGAATCCGTTGCGCGCCCCCGTGCTCCGCATCTTCGATGGCAACGGCAAGCCCTATGAGGCCGGTTTCACCTATGCTGCCGTGGTCGGCGGCCCGACCTACGAGAGCGACCTCGCGGATTCGCTCGCGCGCGCCGGTGCGTTTCCCGTGCCCGCCGGCACGCGCGACGCCGTCGTGATGCTGCCCTTCGTCAGCGGCAGCTACACGGCCCAGGTCACGAGTGGCGACGGCTCCGGCGGCACCGTGCTGCTGGAAATCTACGAGGTGCCGTAGGCCGGCGGGCGCACGGGTTGGCGCATCTCATTTTCTTGCCGGCTTCCTTGTTAGGAAATGCGCCGCAACGTCGCACGGGCAGGCGGCATAGTGCTGGTTCAAGCAACGCGGCCAGGCAGACCACGCTAAACCCGGTATCGGCCGACGCTGCAAGAAATGGAGATGCGCCCCAGCGGCTTCGGATCCCGCACAAAAACGCTTTGCATCCCGCGCCGAGCGCGCGAAACCTGCGGGCTGCCTGCCCATGTCCGACGTCCCGCCGCCCACCTCCCGCTTCATCGCGCTCCGCAATTCCTTTTTTTCCGGGGCGCTCCTGCTCGCGCCCCTCGTCATCACGGTCTGGGCGTTCGGGCAGATCATCAGTCTGCTCGGCGGCACCTTCCGTCCGCTCTACGAACAATACATCCCCGGGTCCTTGCAGCGGATCCCGCTGCTCTGGGATTTGCTCGCGACCATCGTCGTCATCGCTTTCGTCACCGCGCTCGGCTACCTGTCGCGCTACGTCTTCGGTAAAATCGTGCTCCGCGTCGTCGAGCGTTTCGTGCAAAACATCCCCGGCGCCGGCGCGGTCTACAACTCCATCAAGCAGATCGTCACCACCTTCGGCTCGGAGCGCCGCAATCTTTTCAACAAGGTCGTGCTCGTGGAATTCCCGCGCAAGGGGGCTTGGACGCTCGGTTTCCTCACCAACAAACAGCAGGGCGAGGCGCAGACGGTGGCCGGGCTGGAGACGTGGACGGTCTTCGTGCCGACGACACCCAATCCGACGAGCGGCTTTTTGCTCATGCTGCCGCGGCACGAAATCGTGGAGCTGGAGATGTCCGTCGGCGACGGCATGAAGATGATCATCTCCGGTGGCGCCGTGGTGCCACCGTGGCCTCACACCGCCAAGCCGGCTGAGATCGCTCGTTGAGCCCGCGCCGTGTCCGCGCAGTCGCTGCCAACTGAGGCGTTCGTCCTGCTGCGGCGCCCGCCCGCGGAAAATTTTCAGAGCTGCACGCTGTTCTCCGCCGAACACGGATCGCTCACGGTCCTGCAACGCCTCGCGCGCAAGTCCGCCTCCACCTCCGTCGCCCTCGATCTCTTCGACGAAGTCGCCCTGCTGCTCGAATCGTCGAACCAGGGCCGCACGTGGTTTGTGAAGGAAGCGACCCTGATCACCCGCCACCCGGATCTCGGCCGCAGCTACGAAACGCTGCGCCACGCCTCCGCGCTCGCCGCCTTGATCGCGCGCAACCCGGTGCACGAGGAGAGCCGCCACGCCGTGGCCGAGCTGGTGCGGCAGGCCTTCGCGGCCTTCGCGACGAGTGTGCGCCCCGACATCGTCTTTTTCAAAAGCCTCTACCGCTTCGCACGCGACGAGGGTTATCCGCTCAAGCAGCAATGGTTCCCCATGCTGCCCGCTGCCGATCGCGAGTCGGTCGCCACCTTGCTCAATCGTCCGCTCGCCGAACAGGCCACCGCGCCCGCCACGGTGACGCGCCTCCAACTCCGCCTCGAAGACTACCTCCGCGGCCACACGGAGATTTTGTTGGATTGATGCGATGCACTTCGATCTCGATGCCCGCACGGCCGCGCTGAGCGTCGGCGAGTTTTCCGATTTCTCGCTCGGTCCGCGCGATTCCATCGCGGGCGGCGGTGCGGGCCTTTGGCGCGCGCAACTCGGCACGCACTGGCACAACGAACTCCGCGCCCAGGCGACCGCCGAGCACGGCCCCGCCGCCGAGTTCGAAATCGCGATCACCGGCGCCGTCGTGCACCGCGGCTGGACGCTCACGTTCACCGGCCGCATCGATCAAATCATCCGCGCCGATGCGCGTGTGACACTGCGCGAAATCAAAACCGTCACCCGCCCCCTCCCCGCCGACGAAACCGAACTGCGCCGCGACTATCCGGAGTATTTCGTGCAAATCGCGACCTACGCCGCGCTCCACCGCCTCGGTTCCGAATCTCGGCCCTCTGCCCTCAGCTCTCAGCTCTGCTTCGTCGAAGCACAATCCGGCCTCGCGCAAACCCTCGCGCTCACGCCCGCCGACGATGCGCTGTTCCGCGCGCAGCTTGAGCGCGTCACCGAGTTTCTCGATCTGCGGCTACGCGCGAGAGCGCGGCTGCGCAGCCTGCGCTATCGCCCCGCTTTCGCCACACCGCGGCCCGGCCAGGAGACGACGCAGGTGGAACTCACTGCGGTGTTTCAGCAGCGGCCGCTCGTGCTTTTCGAGGCACCGACCGGCTTCGGCAAGACCGGCGTGCTCCTCGAATTCGCCCTCGGCCAGCTCCGCTCCGGCCACTTCGACCGTGCGCTCTACCTCACGAGCAAGTCCACCGGCCAGCTCCAAGTCGTCCGCACTCTCGCCGCCATGACCGCGCCCGATTCTGGCTCTCAACTCCCAGTTCTCAGCTCTCAGCTCGCCGCGACGCCCGTCGCGGTCTGGCACGTCCGCAACAAGGCCGAACACTGCGTCAACCACACGTTTCACTGCGTGCGCGACGGCTGCGATTACCTGGCGGGCGGACCCGAACGCTGGCCCGGGAGCGGACTGGCCAAGTTCTACCTCGACGACCGGCAGCCGCATGACCTCGAGACGCTGCGCACCGCCGGCCGCGAGGCGCGCATCTGCCCGTACGAGATCA
>JANXSC010000400.1 GCA_025352845.1 Opitutaceae bacterium | reverse complement strand
TGGCAGCAAACCGTCCGCGGCCAGCCGTCGTGGGTGTTTCGTTCGAGCCACGTGAGCGCCCATCTCACGAAACTCGGCGGCCACCTCGCGCCGGTGGAGTTTCGGCTCGGGCGGAAAATCGTGCGGCCATTTTCCGTCGCGCCGTGGGCCGAGGAGCAACTCGCGGCCGGGACGCCCGCGCTGCTGCGCGCGCTGCGCGGGGATTTTTTCTGCGCGCCCTTCGGCGGCAACGGCACGCCGTGGCGCGGGGAGCAACATCCGCCGCACGGCGAGACGGCGAACGCGAACTGGACCCTCGCCGCCAGCGAGAAATACGCCGGCCGCGTGACGCTCCACGCGAGTCTCGATCTCGCGGTGCGCCGCGGCTATGTCGGCAAGCACGTGACACTCGTCGATGGTCACACTGCGGTTTACCAGCGCCACGTGATCGCGGGCGCGCGCGGGCCGATGAGCGTCGGTCATCACGCGATGCTGAAATTCCCCGACGCCGAGGGCAGCGGCGTCGTGAGCACGAGTCGTTTCGTGCGAGCGCAGGTATTTCCCGAGGCTTTTGAGCGCCCGGAGAACCGCGGCTACCAAGCGCTGCGGCCCGGCGCGACGTTTCGCTCGCTGGAGCGCGTGCCGCTCCTCGCCGGCGGCACGACCGATCTCTCGCGCTACCCGGCGCGGCGCGGCTTCGAGGATCTCGTGATGCTCACGGCGGATGCGACGCTGCCCTTCGCGTGGAATGCCGTGACGTTTCCGGGCGAGCGCTACGCTTGGTTCGCGCTACGCGATCCGCGTGTGCTGCGCCACACCATCCTGTGGATTTCCAACGGTGGCCGCCACTACGCGCCGTGGAACGGCCGGCACACCTCGGTCATGGGCATCGAGGATATCACGGGCTATTTCCATCACGGCCTCGCCGAGTCCGCGAAACCGAATCCGCTCAACCGCCGCGGCATCCCCACGACGCTCATGCTCGATCCGAAAAAACCGACCGAGGTCCGCTACATCTTCGGCGTCGCCGCGATTCCGGCCGGCTTCGATCGCGTCGCGGACATCCGCGCGGCGAAGGGCGGCATCGAGTTGTTCGCCGCGAACGGCAAGCGCGCGCGCAGTAAGCTCGACGTCGGATTTCTCGCGGACTCGGCTTGAACGTAGCGCGGAGCTTCAGCCCGCGGTGGGAAAACGCTGAGCCCGGATCACGCTAGTGCCGATGTAGGGCGGGGTCTCCTGACCCCGCCGGTTTTGGCGCATGCCGACGAGGCACGACGGCGGGGTCGGGAGACCCCGCCCTACAACCAGCCCCTTCTCTGCTCACTTCGGCATGAACGGCCGGATGCGTTCGGCGAAAAGTTTGTAGCCGGCCTCGTTGAAATGAAGTTTGTCGGCGACGAACAGGTCGAGTCGCGGCAGCCCGTCGGCGCCAAGCACCATGTCGGCCATGTCGAGATAGCGGACGTTCGAAGTCTTGCGCGCGTAGTCGGCGACGGCGGTGTTGAGCGCCTTTTCTTTGTCCCACTGCGCGAGCCGCGCCATCGTGGGGTTCTGCGAGATGAAGATGATTTCGGTTTTTGGCAGCTTCGCGTGGACGGTCGCGACGAACGCCTTGAAGTCGGCAAAGGCGCGCTCGGACGTCTTGCCCTTGAAGATGTCGTTGCCGCCCGAGCGCAGGAAAATCACCCGCGGTGCGTAGGGAAACACGATGCGGTCCGCGAAGTGCGTGATGTCCTCGATCTCGGAACCGCCGACGCCGCGGTTGAGCACGGTGTGGTTGGGAAAATCTTTCAAGAGTGTCGTCCACCGCCGGATGGTCGAGGCACCGGTAAACAAAATCGCGCCTTGCGGTGGCGGGGTCGCGCGGTCCGCCGCCTCGTAGGCGGCGATCTCCTTTTCCCACTTTGCGAAATTGTGCGGCGCATCGGCGGCGCGCGTGGCTGACGATGTGACGAGGCAAAGAAGCGCGCAGAGCGCGGCGAGGACGGGGTGTTTCACGCCGCTCAGTGCGGCAGTGAGATCAGCGCGCGGCAACCGGATTCATACCAATCGCCGCGGGCTTTTGGACTTTCGGCCGGCCGGATCGCGAGGTGGGCGGGCACGTCCCCGTGCCCGCATTCGCTCGCGACCGAAGATCCCATGC
>JANXSC010000372.1 GCA_025352845.1 Opitutaceae bacterium | reverse complement strand
GCGTTTGTAGAAGAAATACTCCGCGCTCAAGTCGATGTAGAGGCGCTTGCTGCGCCAATCGAAGGTGCCGGGCTCGATGCTCGCGCCGGTGATCTGGCCTTGGCGTGCGCGGCCCTTGTAATTCCAGTTGGCCCGGAGGGTGTATTTCGGCTTCGAGTAGCTGACGCCCCAGTTGTAGGTGCGGGGGGTGAAACCGGAGAAATTTGCCGTGGCCTCGCCGGTCGTGCGCAGGGCGGACACGTTGGCAAAGACCTGCACTCCGCGCAGCCACGGCGTGAACTGCCCGAGCGACTGCTTGTAGTCGAACTCGAGGCCCTCCATGCGCACGCGCGTCTTAAGATTGTAGTTGGTTGCGACGGGATACTCGCCGTAGGTCTCGGGATCGAGGTCGTAGAGGGCGAGGAACTCGGTGCTGGCGGTCGGGAACGTGATGCTGGCGAAAAAGTTTTTGAAATCGCGGCGGAAGGCCTTCACCGAAAGCTGGCCGACGCCCTGGGTGTAGTATTCGAGGCGGAGCATCATTGAGTTCGCGCTCCAAGGCTTGATGCCGGCGTTGTTCACCGCGATGCGGTTGTTGCCGGTGTTGGGCGCGAGCTCCGTGTCGGGCAGCGAGAGGCCGCCGGCGTATTGGTCGAAGTTGGGCCGGCCGATGGAGGTATAAACGGAGCCGCGGAGGATCAGGTTTTCGAGGATGTCATAGCTCGCGTTGAGATTCGGGAACCAGCGGAGATATTCCTTGTTCACGTGCTGCCTGCGATCGAGGTAGGTGAGCCGCGAGACGGCGAGCGCGTTGGAGATCGTGCCGGTGCCGTTGGGGTTGGGGATCGTGGCCTGCTCGATGAGCGCGGGGAGCGGCACGCGGACGCCGCCGGTGACAGTGGTCAAGATGTTGCCGTTGGCATCGCGTCGCGGGACGATGTTGCCCTGCGCGTCGCGCTGGAAATTGCCGGTGGGATCGGTGAGGGCTCCCTCGGCCTTGATGTTGGCCTGCTCGGCGCGGATGCCGCCGACGAGCTTAAGGCGCTTGAAGAGCGCGGTGTCGAAGCGGAAGTAGGCCGCGGAAATGATCTCGTCGGCGTGCTTGGAGCGGCCGACCCCGTTGCGATAGACGGTGTCGTTGTTGATCGTGAAGTAGCCGGGGTTGGCCTTGTAGTGCTCCCACAGCGCGAAGTTGCTCGGGTATTGGATGCGCGGGAAACCCCACGGGCCCATGCGCTGCGAAAAAACGGGATCGAGGACGAAGCCGGCGTTGTCGTCGGAAGCGGCGACGTTGGTGGTGTAGGGAATGCCGTCGCGGCCCACGTAGGTGTAAGGAGTGGCGCCACCGCGGATGTCGCGGATGGAGTTGCGGACGTTGAAGCCGGTTTTCAGCGAGAGCGGAGTCTCGCCGAGGAAGAAATCGCGCCGGACGTTGCCGAAGGCGCTGCGCTGCACATCGGAGGACTCATACGTGTCGCTGCTCGCGGAAGTGAGCGAGTAGGTGTCGAGCCGGTAGGGATCGACGGGGGCGCCGGTCGTGCCGTCGGTGACTTTGATCACGCGGGGGCGCAGGTAGAAGATGTCGTCGAAGGTGACGGTGACGTTGGAGCGCTGGGTGGAGGCACCGTTGAAGAAGCCCTTGTCGATGTCGCGATAGTGGTTGCTCGCGTGAGAGTGGCCGAGGCCGGCGTCGATTTTCCAGACGCGGCCCTCGTGGAACCAGCGCAGCGAGGGCATGTAGGTGGTGCCGGCCTTCTGGCGCGCACCGTTGCCTACGGTGATGCTGCCGAAGCCCGCGGTGCCGGCGGTGAGCGTGGGGCTGAAGTCGCCCGGGTTCACGCGGTTGGTGTTGAAGGCGAGGGTGCGGTTGTTGAAATACGCGTCGAAAAACGCGTATTGGAACGAGAACGCGAGGCGGCTGTAGGTGGAAATCTTGTAGTCGAGGGTGGTGCCCACGGACGAGCGCGTGGTGACCTTGGTGCCGTCGCGCACGGAGAAGTTGGAGAGGTAGGGGCGGTCGGGCGTGGTGGCGGGGTAGCCGTTGAAGGCGTTCGCGGCGACCGTGGTGGCGGCACCCGCGCCGCGCCACGTGTTCGCGAAATAATCCTGCGGCGTGTATTGCGACGTGTAGCCGCCGGAGAGCGTGAAGCCGAAGCGCTTGTTGACCGGCACGACCCACGAAAAATCGAAGCCAGGATGAATCTTGTAAGTGGCATCGCGGATCGGGCCGGGGGTCTTGCGCAGGCTCTTCTCGGCATCGCGAAACAGGAAATAAGCACTGCCGTTGAACTGCGGCCGCGCACGTTCGAAGGCGCTGCGCGGAACCATGTTGACGCCGCCCGCGAGCGCGGAGCCGGGCGACTCCGGCGTGGGCGAGTGATAGACCTCTATGCGCGCGATATTATTGATCGAGACCTGCTCGAGTTCGACAGAGCGGCCGCTGCCGGAGGAGGCCGCGCTCGCGAGATCGAAGCCGCCGATGCTCACGGGCACGTTGCCCGAGGGCACGCCGCCCATCGAGATGGTGCGCGCGTCGCCGCCGACGAAGTCGATGGCGATGCCGGGGAGGAATTTCAGGAACTCGCCGACGTTGCCCTCGGCGACGTGGCCGAACTCGTCGGCCGCGACGACGTTCATCATGTTGGCCGCGAAGCGCTGCTCGTTGATCGCGATGGCGGCGCCGTCCATCTCGCGCGAGTTCGAGACGACGAACTGGTCGAGCTTCACCACGGCGCCGTCCTTCGCGGCGGCGGCGTTTGCGGCGGGTTTCGCGTTCGCGTCGAGCAGATCGAAATCCTGCTGCGCGGTTGCGCCGGCCGCGACGGTGACGGTGCGCGTCTGCGCGCCGAGCCCGGTGTGAAACACCCGCACGCGCACCGGGCCCGCCGGCACGCCGTTGAGCCGATACTGGCCCGTGGCATCCGTGAACGTCTCGACGCGCGTGCCCTCGAGAGTGACGCGCGCTTTTTCGAGATACTCGCCGTTGCGGGTGTTGAGCACGCGGCCCTCGATGGTGCCGGTGGTGGCTTGGGCCGCGACCCGGAGCGACGGCAGGAAGAGACAAAGTGTGACAAGGCAAGAGCGCAGCAGGGAAGTCATGGGGGACGGGGAGGGAGGTGGTTGGTTTGCTGGCGCAGAGGTGCGCGACAGCAGGGCAGCAGGGCAAAACGGTCGGCGAGTGTTTGAGGGCGGAGGGAGTATTTCAATGCGCTTTTTGAAACTCAGTCGCGGACGCAGAGATGCGGGCTTGAATCGTCTGCGGCGCTCGAAACGCTGGGCCACGATGAAGAAGCCCACCCGCGACGAGCGCCAGCGCATGTGCACCGGCAAGCGCCGCTACCGCTCGCAGGGCGACGCGCTCGACGCCGCGGCGATCGCGGGCGTGGAGCGCCGCCGCAAGGCCTACCTCTGTGCTCTTTGCGGTAACTGGCACCTGACCTCGGCATGACCGCCTGCGCGCTTGCGCGGTTCACGGTCGCGGCCTGAATCACGCGCATGTCCGCACGCGACCTCGTCATCGGCTTCGATGCCGACGACACCCTCTGGCACAACGAGAGCATCTTCGAGCGTTCGCACGAGCGCTACCGCGCGCTGCTCGCGCACTATCACGACACCGCGACGGTGGACCGCACGCTCTTCGCGACCGAGATGCGCAACCTCGATCTCTACGGCTACGGCGTGAAGGGGTTTACTCTTTCCGCCATCGAGACGGCGATCCACCTCACGGCCGGAAAAATCAGCGCTACCGAAATTCGCGAGCTCATCGATCTCGGCCGCGATATGCTTGCGCACCCGGTGGACTTGCTCGACGGCGCCGCCGACACGCTCGCGATGCTCGCCGCGCGCCACCGCCTCGTCCTCATCACCAAGGGCGACCTCCGCGACCAGGAGCGGAAGCTCGCGAAGTCGAACCTCGCCGCGCACTTCCGCGCCATCGAGATCGTCTCGGAGAAAAATGCCGATACCTATGCGACGATCTTCCGCCGCCACGCGATCGTGCCGGAGCGGTTTCTCATGGTGGGCAACTCGATCAAGTCGGACATCCTGCCCGTGCTCGCGCTCGGCGGCGCGGGCGCGCACGTGCCCTACCACCTCACCTGGGCGCACGAGCGGGTGGAGGAGTTGCCGTGTGTTGACGGACGATTTTTCGAGCTGAAGACGCTGCGCGAGCTGACGGCGGTGATTGAGCGCTTGGTGTAGGCCCGGCCGGTGGCCGGGCTGCCCGCCCAGCGGGGGGCCTACAATTTTGCGCCGGACTTTTCCCGCGCGCATGTTTCGCTGCTGCGACCACCCCATGACCACGATGATTCCGCGCGTTCTCCCGTTGCTCGCCCTTTTCGTTTCGCTTCCGCTTTTCGCGGCCGATGCCCCCACCCCGCGCTTCCGCGCGCAGACCATCGATGCCGCGATCCAGATCGGCTACGGGCTCGCGATCGCGGATGTCGATGGCGACGGTAAACTCGACATCCTCCTCGCCGATCAAAAACAGATCGTGTGGTATCGCGCACCGAAGTGGGAGAAGTTCGTCATGGCCGAGAACCTCACGCCGAAGGACAACGTCTGCATCGCCGCGCG
>JANXSC010000287.1 GCA_025352845.1 Opitutaceae bacterium | reverse complement strand
GACCCCGCCGTCGTGCATCCTCGGTGAGCGCTCAGACCGGCGGGGTCGGGAGACCCCGCCCTACATCGACCCGGCTCAATGTTTCTCCGGTCACACCGTTGCGATTTCGAGCGCGGAGAGCGTGGCCATCGCCGCGACGCGATTCGTGCCGCACATCTCCGCGCACGGGCGCAGGCTCGCGCAGACCGCGGGCCGCTCCGGTCGGCCAAAGATTGCGCAGCGATTGTCGGGCAGCAGTTGCACGCAGCGCTCGCCCGCTCGTTTGCCGTGCGGCATGCCGGGAATCGGCGACGAGATCGAGGGCGCGATGCAGCACGCGCCGCAGCCGGGACGGCAATCCATCGGGTGAAACTCGGGGCCTCAAGAGGCGACGCAAGTTATTCCTCGCCGTCCCAGTAGTCGGCCTCGTTCATCCGGAAAAAATCCCGTGTCGTGCTGTGGCCCCACTTGTTGGAGTCCGGGTAGTGCCAGATGTCGGTGGGCGGATTGTCGGCGACGAGCAGGTAACCAAGATCATCCGCGCCGCTGTTGGTGAACTGGTGGGCTTCGCCGGGCGGATGGAGAATGATGTCGCCGGCGCGGGCGAGGGTGGTGCCGGCGGGCGTGCGGATGGTGGCGGTGCCGGAGAGAAAAATAAAAAGCTCCCACTGCGACGAGTGAGTGTGAAACGGGCAACCGCACTGGCCGGCGGCGATTTTGCCGTGTTCGAGATCGAAGGGATTCCCGCCGAGACCGGTGGGCGTGTTGCGCTTTGCGCCGAGGGCGAGCGAGATTTCCTGATAGGAGGAGCGGAATTTTTTCTTCGGCGATTCCCAGCTCTCCCACGCGATGTCAGCGAGGTTGAATTTGCGCTGGGCGAACGGAGTGATCGGGGCGGCGCCGGGCGCGGGTGCGATTTGGTAGGGAGTCACGCCGGCCACGGGCGTGTCTTCGCCGTCGAAGTAATCGGTCTCCGTCATCCGGAAGAGTTTTCCGGGTGGGCGCAGGCTCCATTTGTTGGAGTCGGGATAGTGGCAGCCGTCGACTGGCGGATTGTCGGCGATGATCAAGACTTCGAGATCGGTGGGGGCTGAATTGATCAACTGGTGCGGCACGCCGGGCGGATGAAAAAACACGTCGCCGGTCTCCACCGCTGTCCGGCCCTCGGGCGTGCGCACGGTGCCGCTCCCGCTGCGGACGAGAAACATTTCCCATTGGGCGAGGTGCAGGTGATACGGGCACACGGCTGCGCCCGGCGGAATGCGCCGCACTTGGAGATCAAACGGATGCCCGCCGCCCCAGGTGCCCGTGTTGCGCAGGCCGCCGAGCGCGATCGAGATATTACGGCAGAACGAGTGGAATTTTTTCGTGGGTGAGTGCTGCTCGTCCCACGGGAGCGACGGGAGGTGGACACGTTTCATGACGCGCAAAGCAAGCGGTCGCTTTGGGCGGTCGCAAGCGTGTGGGCGCTTGACCGCGACACAGGATCACTCCTGTCGAACCGTCACACCGACAGGCGACATGCGATGCCGACAGCGTGACGTGAAGGCCATTTCACAGCCGGCTAGGCGCGACCGTCCAAAATGGTCCACACGCCGAGCGCGAAGATCAGTGCGCCCGAGAGCCGGCCGCCTTGCGCGCCGAGCGGGGCGAGTTTTTCGAGCAGCACAAAAATCGTGAGCGCAGCGATCCACCAGAGATTCATCACGCCGCCGACGAAGAGCAGCAGCATGAGCGCCCAGCAGCAGCCGAGGCAGAAGAGGCCGTTGGCGACGCCGAGATAAAATCCGCCGCCGACGCCGGGCCGCCAGTGGCGCACGAGAAATTCCGCGGGCGAGCGGCAGGCGTTGAGGCAGGTGCGTTTCCACGGTGTGAATTGAAATATTCCAGCGACGATGAGCAGGCTGCCGCCAAACCACGGGTTGCTCGACTCCATCATCGGAGACATCAGAGCCGTGTGGTCGAGCGCGCGCTGTAGGATGGTCGCGAGCAGGCTGAAGAGCGTCCACACGACGAGATAGCCGCCGGCAAACGCGTTGGCGTGCGCGGTCGCGCGGGTGCCGTCGGGGCTTTTGCGAATCACCGCGGTGTAAATCAGCAGCGCGGGCGCGGCGGACGGGAGCATCATGCCGGCCATCATCACGACCCACATCGCGAACAGCAGCGCGAGGTGCGTGAAGTCCCAGGTGTCGGTCATCATCCACGCGGCGGTGCCGTCCATCGCGCCATACATATCGCGCCCCATCGGCACCAGCCACGCCCAGCAGAGCGCGACCGCGATGGCGAGCGAACCGCCGACCAGCCAGCGGTCGCGTCTTAACAACGCTTCGAGCGGCGTGCCTTTGCTCACGATGCGCGCAGTGGCCGGTTCAGCGCACGACGCCGTGCGTGCTCCAGTGGATCTTCGCGAGGTGCGCGTGCGTGTTGTCGAAATCGAGTTCGATTGGTCCGGACGACGCCTTAGCTTTGCCATTGACGAATTCCGCCTCGGTAAACTCGAAGCCGGTCGGTAGCGTCACACGCGCGCGATGCGGAGCGTTGGTCATCGGATTCGAAATCGGAGCAGCGCTGCTCTCGATCAAACCTGGCACCTTTAGTTTCGCGGTGCCCGTTTCCAGGTCGATAGTGAGGTCGATGGTTTTGAAAAGGGTCGGCAGCGTCTTCGTGACCATCGCGGAAAACACCTGCCAGATGAGTTTGCCCGGCTCGGTCTCGCGGCCTTGCCCGACGGCCTCGAGGGCGGCGCGTTGCTGCGGATTCGCGCGCTCGTCCACGATCACTTGAAAGGTGCCGTTGCCGAGGTGAATCGGGCCGGGCCACTGGCCGAAGAGACCCCACCGCAAGCCGTCGAGCGGCACATCGCCGAAGCGGCCTTTTTCGATTTGGACAAACGTGTGCGCGCGGCAATGGCCGAGGGTCGGCAGCGCGTTGAACTGACACGGGCAACCGACGGCGCAGTTGCAGTTGGCAAACTCTACTCCTTGCATCGACCACTCGACGAGTTTCATGGGACTCCTTGGTTGGGTAACGTTGGGAACGCGGAGCGAGGCACTATACCGTCGCCCGGCAGGCGGCAAGAATGAACGCGCAAACCCGCCGCTGCGGGGCCGGGCGGTGGAGATCAGCGCTCAGGGACTAGACTTTCTCGTTCACCACCGGATTCGTCAACGCGCCGATTTTTTCGATGTCGATCGTCACGGTGTCGCCGGGTTTCAGCCAGACGGGCGGGGTGCGGGCGAAGCCGACGCCGTGGGGTGTGCCGGTGAGGATGACGGTGCCGGGGAGCAGCGTCGTGCTGCCGCTCAGGAATTCGATGAGCGTGGGCACGTCGAAAATCATGTCGTCGGTGTTCCAGTCCTGCATCGTCGCGCCGTTGAGGATGGTGCGGATGCGGAGCTTGTTGGGATCGGGGATTTCGTCCTTCGTCACGAGCACGGGGCCGAGCGGGGCGAAGGTATCGAAGGTCTTGCCACGGCACCACTGGCCGCCGCCGCCGTTGCGCTGCCAGTCGCGGGCGGAGACGTCGTTGGCGCAAGTGTAGCCGAGCACGAAGTCGAGGGCGTTGGCGCGCGTGGCGTTTTTGCAGCGTTTGCCGATGACGACGGCAAGCTCGCACTCGTAGTCGACGGAGGTGCTGGGCAACTTCACGGGCAGCTCGATGGGATCGCCGGGATTTTGCACGCTCGCGGGATTCTTCACGAAGAGCACCGGGTGCGGCGGCGGCGCGCTGTTACTGTCGGCGGCGTGGCGTTTGTAGTTGAGGCCGATGCACGGCAGGTAAACGGGCGTGACGGGCGCGAGCAGTTTGCCGGGTTGGACTACGCGCTCGGTGGCGCGGAAGTCGCCGAAGATGTCGCCGGCGATTTCGCGGGCGGAGCCATCGGGCTGGAGCGCGGCGTAAGCGGGGCCGGAGGGAGAAAGGTGACGGATGATTTTCATTTTTCGCGGGGAAGGAGCGTCGATGCGGCCCGGCGCCGATCGGAGAACGCAACGGCGGCTCAGAATTCGAACGTGGTCTTGAGGTTGAAGGTGCGGCCGACGGGCGCGCGCCACGAGGCGATTGAGCCATCGGGTTGGGCGGCGACGGGGACGAGGTCGTCGTTGCCGAGCGCGTTCCGCACATTGAGGTTGATGCGCAGGCGGACGCGGTCGCGCAGGATCTTGCGGGTGTAGCCGATCCAGCTGTCGACGATCGTCTCGGACGGACCGAAGTAGGGACGGGCAAGGTCGGGAATCTCCACCACGCTGCCGCCCTTGGTCGAATTGACGATCGGATAGCCGATGCCGACTTGGTCCTGCCAGCGGAGAGCGCCGCCGATCGACCAACCGCTGAAACGCGAAGCGCTGGTGAACTTGTAGTTTGTCACGACATTCGCGCGCCACTCGCGCAGCTCCGGCACGCCCTGGCCTTCGCGCGCGAGCTGACCGTTGAAGCCGTTCAGCAAGGTGTCGTAAACGCGCACGCGGATGGGCTGTCCGGACTCGTCGGCGATGAGGTTGGAGGTCGGGCCGGTGAGCCACTCGTCCGTGCGCAGTTTGAGAAACGCCTGGGCGGTGGGGGAGATGTCGGCGCGCTTGGCCTTTTGCTGCGCGGCATTGAAGGCGATGCGCCAGTTGGGGAGCGGGTTGTAGGTGAGGTCCAGCTCGAAGCCCTTCGAGGTGGTGCTCTGGGTGTCGGACATGTTGCCGGGGCGCGAATAGCGAACATCCACCCCGCTGAGGGTGGAGGGCGAGGCGATTTCCTGCCAGCCGGTCAGGTCCTTGAAAAACTGCGGCGCTCCCTTCCAGCCGGCGGCGGCGAGAGCGGCGGGGGTGTTGTAGCGGACGACGCGCGCATCGGTCTCGCCCGCCAGGAAGCCCTGATAGCCGAGCGACGCGCGTGCCGACTCGCTCTCGAACCAGTTGAAGCGGGCCTGGAGCTTTTCGTCCATCAGCGAGACGGTGAAGCCGTAGTCTTTGGTCGATCCGCTCGGCGGCGCGATCGGCTTGCCGAAGATGTCGATGCGGGCGTCGGCCGGCTGAAAATTCTCGGAGGTGTTGTAGTGCACGGAGGCCTTTGTGCCCCGGGGCAGCCGGAGGAAGCGCGGGGCGTGCATGACTGCACCGTAGCTGAGGATATCCTCTTCGAATACGGACGAGGGTGGCCCGGGGAGGCGGAAATTCGGATTGCCGCGATCGACCATGCCGAACCGGTTGCGATCGGCGGGCGTGACGTTGCGCCGGAAATCCTCCACGCGGTCCCGGCGCCAGCCGACGGTGCCGACGACCCATTCGCCGGGGAGCAGGTGCAGCTGGTCGACCACGGCGAAGGTCCGGATTTTTTGGCGCGTGAGGGCGGCGCCGCTGGTGATGCGCTCGAACGTGCCATCGTCGAGCACGCTCATGCCGGTGGATTGGATCGTCCGGAAAGAGCGCGTGCCCTGATCCCACTGGTAACCGGTCACGGGCTGCGCCGGATCGATGAAGGCCTGAAGACCCTGGAGCTTGATCCCCGCGGGGCTGGAGAGATTCGCGAGGCTCGGCCCGAGATAGACCACGGTGCGCAGATCGCCGTCCTCGGTGTTGAGGTCGTCCGGCGTGCCGGTGTTTCGGCGTGCGAAATTCACCCACTCCAGGCCCGTGCGGTTGCCGCCGCTGTAGGATTGCTCGTCGAGTGTGTAGGCATTGTAGAAACCGGTGAGGCTGTGGCGGCCGAGCCACTTCAGGGCGTTGGACGAGTGTCGGGCGAAATCGAGCTCGAGAAACGCGGTCGCTCGCTCGGTGGAACGTTCGGCGTGGGTGGTGGAGCGCTGCGCGTTCGAAGCGACAAAGGGCCGGCCAAAATTCGGATTGGGCCCGCCGATGGGGAGCGTGGTGTTGAGATCGATATTGATGCCGTAGCCGCGGTTCGCGGTGAGGAGGGCATACCAGTTGCGCGTGTGATCTTCGTGGTTGTAGGCGAGCTCGAAGCCGAACCGCCCGAGGCCGTGCTGCCACGACTGGTCGTAGCTGACGTTGAGGACATCGAAGTCCTCCCACTCGCGTTTATTGGGGCCGTCGAGCAAATGGTGCCGCCAGTCGAAGATCGAGGGATTGCCGATCTCGTCGTCGATGTAGAAAGAGCCATGCTGGATGCCGGCGCGGGCGGCGGTTTCGGAGGGGAACCACTGCGTGCCCTTGGTGATGGAGACCATGTTGGCGGAGAACGCCGGGCTGACCGGGCCGTTGCGCGTGCGGCCGCGGCCGGTCTCGACGTTCCAGGCGCGCATCATGCGGACGGGAGCGGTTGCCGTGGTGGAATCGAACATGAGGCCGGGTTGGGCGAACCACTCGCCCGGGGCGCGGAGCAGATCGCGGTTGATGCCGTTGAAGTCGACGTTGGCGGGGTCGTGGGTGATTTTGTTGAAGAGCGGGTCCCACCAGCGGGTGAGCACATCGCGCGGCGAGTTGGCGCGCGGCCGGTTGGCATCGATGGCGGCCTTTCGTAGCTGACGCGGATGTTTGCGTTGGCAAAAGGCCGGCCGCGGGCGGCGAGGAAGGCGCGGCGGTTGCGCTCGAAGGCGAAATCCTGCGCGAATTTTTCGTCGCCGTAGACCGCTGCGAAACGGAAGCCGAGGCGGTCGCGGAAGAGCGTGCGGTCCGCCTCGAGCACCGACCGCGTGGTGCCGAACGAAGCGACGTTGAATTCCACCGAGGCGGTGTTCTTGCCGAGCAGCGGCTGGATCGTCTGGTTGTTCACGATGCCGCCGGGGCTCCCGAGGCCGAAGAGCGTGGCGTTGGGGCCGCGGTTCACTTCCACCCGCTCCGTGTTGTAGCTGTCGAACGTGATGGTTGTCGGAAAATAATCGCGGGTGAGATCGGCCGATGCCAGGCCGCGAATGCGGGTGTTGTTCTGCGGATTCCGGAACGACACGTGTTCCACCACCTCCGCCGCGAAATTAGCCCCGGAGAAATTTCCCGCCGGCCCGCCCACCTCGGTGTTGCCGGTGTAGACGAGCAGGCCCGTGGCATCGGTGGCATTGACGTCCGTGAGGAATTCCTTGGTCGCGACCGTGATCGAGTTCGCGAGGTCTTTCAGGTCCGATTTGATGCGCGTGCCGGCGAGGGAGGACGTCGCGACGTAGCCCTGATCCTTTTCGCTGGTGACGGTAAATGGGTTGAGCACGACCGCGTCTTCCGCTTTCGGACTGGCGGCGGCAGGGGCGGACGTTTGCGCGAAGGCCGCGGCGGCGTGAAGACAGAGGCCGGCGGTGAGGGCGGCCCGCGAGTGAAGGAGGAGGCGTTTCATGCGGGGTTTGAAAAAGGCGGGATGGGTTGCCAAGGGTGAACTCGGCGTAGCCAGCGGATAAGGAAACGGCCGGCAACTCGCGTAGGATTGCGAATCGCGGCAGGCGTTGCGTCGACATTAAACCGCTGGAAATCTTTTTCGAAACGGCGGGCCGGTGCGGGACGCTCGGCGGGAAGGGCGCGGAAATTCATCGCCGGCACCGCGCGCACCGCGTTACGTTTCGCGGGTGTCCAGGGGTCGAATTTCCGCGCAAAACGTCGTGCTGCTGATCGGCACGGTAAAGGGCGTGTTCCTCTACCGCAGCGACGAGCGCCGCACGAAATGGAAACTGACCGGCCCGCACCTGAGCGGCTGGGAAATTTTCAGCCTGTGCGGCGACTCGCGCAACGGTCGCATTTTCGCCGGCACGGTGAGTTTCGCGCATGGCTCGACGATTCAGACATCGAGCGATTTTGGAAAAACGTGGACGGGCGTGAGGCGAGATCCGAAATTTGCGAAGAGCGCGAAGGCCGAGCTGAAACACATTTGGCAAATTGTGCCGGGGCATCCGTCGCAGCCAAGGACGTGGTATGCGGGCGTGGACGACGCGGCGCTTTTCGTGAGCCGCGACGATGGCGACACATGGAGCGAGTTGAAAGGCCTGACGCGCCATCCCACGCGACCGCGTTGGATGCCGGGTTT
>JANXSC010000240.1 GCA_025352845.1 Opitutaceae bacterium | reverse complement strand
GCGCACGCCGCAACTCGCGGGGTGGGGGCACCCCGCCTACAACAATAGCAGCGACAGATCGGGATCACAGTTTCACGCTAACGCATTGCGCCCCGCGCGCGCGGCACGAAGAATTTTCTCCGCCATGTCCCGCTCTGCCCTGCTCCGCGAAATCCGCCCGACGCTCACGCTCGCGGCGCCGATCATCGTCGGGCACCTGTGCCAGATGCTGATGGGCGTGACCGACAGCGCGATGATCGGGCACGCGGGCACGGTGCCGCTCGCGGCGTCGGCCTTTGGCAACAACGTCTTCAATATTTTCTTCGTCGGGGGCATCGGGTTGATGATTCCCGTGGCGATTTTTGTTTCGCGCGCGCGGGGCGCGCAGACGCCGGGCGAGGCGGCGGAGTATTTGCGGCACGGTCTCGCGGTGGCGATCGGCTTCGGCGTTTTGGAAATGCTCGTGATGGTCGCGCTTAGCACGCAGCTCCACCGCTTCGGCCAGCCACCGGAGGTCGTCGCGATCGTGACGCCGTTTTTCCTGCTCTTCGCGGTGTCGATCGTTCCGGTGCTGGTTTACCTCGTGTTTCGGCAGTTTGCGGAGGCGATGGGACACCCGTGGGCGCCGATGTTTATTTTGCTCGCCGGCGTGGGACTCAACGCCGCGCTCAACTGGGTCTTCATTTACGGCCACCTCGGCGTGCCGCCGCTCGGGCTCACGGGCGCGGGCATCTCCACGTTGATCTCTCGCACGCTCGGGGCGTTTGCGATTTTTTGGTGGCTGCGGCGCGATGCGCGCGTGCGCGCGGCGTTTCCGCTGCGGTGGTGGGGAAATTATTCGCGGGCGCGCCTGCGTGAGATGCTCGGTGTCGGCTTGCCAGCCGCGGGGATGCTGCTCTTCGAGGCGACGGCGTTCGCATTTTCCGGGATCATGATGGGCTGGCTCGGCGCAGTGCCGCTCGCCGCGCACCAAATCGCGATTAGCTGCGCGTCGCTGGCGTTTATGTTTCCGCTCGGCCTCTCCATCGCGACCGGCATGCGCGTGAGCCACGCGGTCGGCGCCGCGGAACGCGACCGGCTGCGCGCGATCGGGTTTGGCGCGCTCGCGGTCGGGCTGGTGGCGATGGCGGTCTTCGGCCTCGGGTTCGCCTTCGGTGGGCGCACGATTGCGGCGTGGTTTGTCGACGACGCGGCGGTGATTGCCCTCGCCGCGCAACTGCTCGTGGTCGCGGCATTGTTTCAGATGGTCGATGGCGTGCAAGTGATCGCATCGGCCGCGCTGCGCGGCGTGATGGACGTGAAACTGCCCGCCGCGATCACGCTCGTCGCCTACTGGGGGATCGCGCTCCCGCTCGGCTACGCGCTCGGCATCCGCGGGCCGTGGGGCGGCGTGGGGATCTGGACCGGCATCGCGGGCGGACTGACCTTTGCCGCGGTGTTCCTGACGGTGCGCTTCGCGCGGCTGACTCGCCTTAGCTGAAGCTTCGGCGGGCACGGTGCGCGTGAGCTGAACAGCCGAGGCGCTGCGAAAGAGAGAATGCTGGACCACATTTCGTTTTAACACAGAGGACACAGAGCCTGGTGATAACGCCGGGTGTTTCGGGCGATGGCTTGTGGTAGGGCGGGTCTGTGACCCGCCCATTCGCGCGTTGAGGGTTCGAGGATGGGTCACAGACCCGCCCTACTTCGGATGTTGGTTCTCCTACGCGCCGAGTTTCGCCCTTACCTCGGCGAGCTTGAGGCCGTCGATGCGGACGAGCTTTTGGCGCGAAGTGTCGCCGCGTAGAACGGTGACGGCGCGGCGCGGGAGGTCGAGGGTATCGGCGAGGAATTCGCAGAGCGCCTCGTTGGCGCGGTCCTCGATGGGCGGCGCGTGGACCTTGACCTTCAGCGCGTCACCGAGCCAGCCGACGACCGCGCAGCGCGGCGCGCTGGGGAGGGCTTTGATACGAAGTGTGAGGAGGGGGAGTCCAACACGGAATTTACTCGCTTTGAGATGTGACCAAATTCTCGATTTTTGCTGCGAGTTCAGAGTGGGAAACCCACCCCACATTGAGACCCTCTAGGCGTGGCAGGCTGAGCGACTTTTGAGTTGGAAAGGCGCAGTCGATGGCGCGAGTCGTGACCGCGTAAAAACGCCACTGGCTAAGATCGGTCGGATCGATTTTCGCTTCATCGTGCTCGGCCAAAAGGCAAAAGACATAGACATCTGAATGCCGTCCGATTTCGCCAAATTTGTTTGTGCTCCAGTTCCAGCTTCTCTTTGGACCGATATCGAAAATGATGCGGCGGCATCGCCCCTTCCAAGCTTGGAGGTAGGCGGCCGACTTAACTTCGATTCTCAGTCCACGAACCCAGATGAGATCCGCCGAGTCCCATTCAACTCTTGTGCCGCCCGCGGTGTTGAGGGCTGTGGCCACAAGATACTCGGCGAAATGTCCGCGAAGGCTGTTGGCTAGCAAATTTGAAGCGGACCATTGCCAGAAATGAGCTATCGTGATGTCTGTCGGCACACCGCCGACGTGAAGTCGCTCAATGCCCACCTTTTTAAGAACCTGTCGGAGACCTGATTCTTTCGACGCCGGTGTAGTCATTCCAGCGCCTCCGCAAACGCCCCGATGATTTCCTCCACGGGTTCGGTGCCGACGCAGAGGCGGAGTAGATCGGGATCGAGGTGGCTCGCGGCGAGTTCGGCCAGGCCAGCGGGGGTCGTCACGAGATCGTAGTGAGCGAGATACATGAAGGGGCAGATGAGCGTGGTCTTCATGCCGAAGCTCGGGCCTTTCGGCAGCCGGAGCCGATCGTGAAACGGTTCCATCGCGCCGCGCAGCGTGAAGGTGATCATGCCGCCGGTGGCGTCGGGCGTGCGGGCGAGGCGGAGGTAGTTTTCGCGCGAGGCGGGGTGCAGCGCCCAGAAGACATCGCGGATTTTTGGGTGTGATTGGAGAAACGCGACGACCTGGGCGGTGTTGGCGTGGATTTTTTTCAGCACCGTTTCCGTCTCGCCGATCTGCGTGGCGAGGCGGGCGAGGTCGCGCGGGTAAACGGGTTCGAGCACGGCGGCGGTGCGGCGGCGGAGTTCGGCGGCGTCGCGGCCCGCGGGGTTGATCGCGACGAGGCCGGCGGTGAGGTCGCCTTCGCTCGCGGTGTATTTGGTGAGACTGGAGACGACGACGTCGGCGAGCGGGAGGACGTCGAGGTTGAACACGGATGCGACCGAGGGATCCACGAGCAGGTGCGCGCCGTGCTGGTGGCAGAGCGCGGAGAACGCGGCGAGGTCGGGGGTTTGGATGAGCGGGTTCGTCGGCAGCTCGGCGAAGACGCCGGCGATGCGGTCGCCGTGTTTTTGGAAAATGCGCGCGAGGCTGTCGCGGTCGAGCGGGTCGCGCACGTAAACGTAATCGGCGGGCGTGGCCGTGAATTTTCTGAGGATCGCAATGGTGTCGAGGTAGAGCCAGCCGAGCTGGAGCCAGACGGTGCGGCCGCGCGTGGCCTGGAGATCGGCGGAGGCGCGGAACGCGGCGTAGATGGCGTTCATGCCCGAGGGCGCGAGGAGGAGATCGGCGTCGGTCGTCGTGGCGGATTCACTGCGGGGCCGAAGCGCGTGGCGCAGCACGCGGCGGATTTCGGCGGGCGCATCGCCGGCGAATGTTTTCTCGGCGTAGGGCGCGGCGAGCAGGCCGAGGCGGACGAGATGATCCTCGGCTTCGCGCGAGGAGAGGAAGCCGCCGATGTTTTGGAGAAATGTTTTCGCGCGGGCGTGGAGTTCGGGTGACGTCGGGTGCGAGGCGCCGTGGAGCCGGTCGCGGGAAAAAATTTGAACGGAGGATGCCGGTGGGACGGGCGTCTCGCCCATGTTTGCCGGCATCACGGGCGGGACGCCCGTGCCACTCAAATGCGTGGCGAGCGCCTGCGCCATCGCCTGCGATGACGTGAGCCAGAGCGTGCGGCCGGCGAGCGCGGGCGTGGTCGTGGTCGCGGTGAAGTGCGCGACGAGTTGCCGCGCGAACGGATGCACGACGAAGCGCGGGTAGCCCGAGGTGAGCGCGCCCATCGTCGCGGGATTTTTTTCCTCGTAGCCCCGCACGTCGCGCATGGTGGGCAGGCTGCACGAGACGGCGTGGGGGCTGGCCGGGATGCGCTGGCCGAGGGGCAGGTGGGGGAAGGCGGACACGTTCGGAAAAGTTGAAGGGTGAAGGGTGAAAGTTGAAAGACTGAAGCGCGCGGCAAGGGCGTGGTGGGCGCATCTCAGTTTCTTGCCCGCTTCATTGAGCGGAAACGTGTCGCAACATAGCATGGTCAGCCTGACCGCGCTACGTCCGGCGTAGGCCGCAGTTGCAAGAAACTGAGATGCGCCCGGGCGCGGTGAGTCATGCGTGTCATCGCAGGGTTGCGCGCGAGGGGGTTTGCTGAATTGTCGTCGCATCGGTCAATCCTCCCATCCCCATGCGCAACGCCCTCGCTCAAATCGACTATCTTGCCTTGCTCGTCACCACCGTCGCCGGATTTCTCATTGGCTGGCTGTGGTATTCGCCGCTGCTCTTCGTGAAACCGTGGATGGCAGAGATGAAAATCACCGAGGAGACGATGAAGGACTGTGCGCACAAGGGCATGGCGGGCTTCTTCATCCGCGGCTTCCTCTACACGCTGTTTTCGACATTCGCGCTCACGATTTTGATCCTGTCGCGCGGCAGTCCGAACTACGTCAAGGGCGCGGGCATCGGGGTGTTCGTCGGCCTCCTGCTCGTCGGGGCACGGATGCTCAACGGTGCGGTGTGGGAGCGGAAATCCGCGAAGCTAATGGCCATCGTCGTCGGGCATGAGGTGGTGCTCTTCGGGGTGCAGGGCGCGATTCTCGGCGCGTGGTTGTGAGCGGCGCGTGAGTTTCAATTTGCACCCGGTGGCGCAGCCGCGTTGAACGGCGCGCATGAAACTTGTCTCGTGGAATGTGAACGGGGTGCGCGCCGTGCTGAAGAAGGGCTTTTTGGACTACATGGCGAAGGTTGATGCCGACGTAATCTGCCTGCAGGAGACCAAGGCGCACCCCGGCGATGTGGAGCACGTGGCGTGGGCGACGGGCTACACGCCACACTGGTATTCGGCGGTGAAAAAAGGCTACTCGGGCACGGTGATTTTCACGCGGATCGCGCCGAAGAAGGTCACCTGCGGCATCGGCCTCCCGGGCCACGACGACGAAGGGCGGGTCATCACGGCGGAGTTCGACACGTTTTATCTGGTGAACGTTTACCAGCCGAATTCCCAGCGAGGCCTGACCCGGCTCGACTATCGCACGAAGGAATGGGACCCGGCGTTTTTCGCCTTTCTGCGCAAGCTGGAGAAAAAGAAACCCGTGATCTTCTGCGGTGACCTCAACGTGGCGCACACCGAGATCGATCTCACGAACGCGAAGCCGAACCGGCGCAACGCGGGGTTCACCGACGAGGAGCGCGAAAATTTCACGAAGCTCCTCGCAGGCGGTTTCGTGGACACGCTTCGCGAATTCGAGAAAGGCCCAGGCCACTACACGTGGTGGAGCCAGATGATGAACTGCCGCGCCCGGAACATCGGGTGGCGGGTCGATTACTTCGTCGCGAGCGAGAAGCTGAAGCCCGCACTCAAACGCGCGTGGATCTCGCCCGAGGTGATGGGCAGCGATCACTGCCCGGTGGGGCTGGAATTGAAGTGAAACGCCCTGTCGACGTCAGCTCGCGGGCGCGTTCCGGATAACCCGATAGCGGCGAGGAAACACCACCCGGAAAGTTGTTCCGGTATCAGCGGAGCTCGCCAGTTCAAGACTGGCATCCAGAACTTCGCACAGACGTTTCACGATCGAGAGCCCGATCCCTTCGCCCGCCTGTTGGTGGGGATGGCGCGGAGCTACGACTGAGCCGCCTGGCGGCAGCGGTAAGACCGTCGGGCCCTCACCTGATTCGACTGCGGCTTTTTCGTCGGACTCTCTCGCGCTGTCAGTCGCCTCTTGCAATCCCGCAGCGATGGGCGCACTGGGACCCGCCATCAGGCCGGGACCGGTGTCCTTCACGATGACCCACCAATTTTCATTTTCCTCGCCCCAAGTCACCGTCACCCCGCCCACCACGGTATATTTGAGCGCGTTCACCAGAAGGTTCTGCACCAAGCGACAAATTTTCCCAGCATCGCCCTCGACGTTCAAGAGGGCGGGACCATCGGTCCTCAGGAAAAGATTTCGTTCGGCCGCCACTGGTTGGTTCCTCGTGCAAAGTTCAGTGAGAACCTTTGCCGCGTCGAAGAGTGCGATGTCCCGTTTTTCCTGACCCGCTTCCAAACGTGCCAGCGCCATGAGATCGCCCAGCATCGCACTCACGGACTCCACTCCTTGGTGTATCAGTTTTGCCATCTCCACGCGTTCGCTTTCCGCGACATTCGTTTCCCCCAGCACGTCAGCCGCACTGCCCACCGACTGCACGTTCGAGCGAAGATCATGCACCGCCTGATGAATTAATTCGACACGGCGGCGTTCAATTTCAGCTGCCTTCGCAAGCGCCTGTTGAAGATCGCGAACGCGACTCGCGGCCTCCGCCTGCTCCATCCGTGCATACTGGCCGGCACTTTCGTTGATGCCCTCGCTGATCAAACCAATCAACTCGTCGTGCGCGGCCGCGAGGGTGTCGCGTTCGATTTCGGGATGCGCGGCGACAAAAGCGTGGACTTCCCGGGCGAGGCACAGGTGGAGATGACCCCATTCGTGCATCAATTCTCCCAATCGATAGCCTTGCTGCCAGCGCTGCAGGCCGTGCTTCACGTCTTCCTGCGTCTTTGCTTCGTCCGCCGCAGCCGCGCGGGCACCGCCGGGTCGCGCCCGCAGCTTCCGTTCAAACGCATCGAGCAACGGCGGGATGTGGTCGTTAAACTGCGCGCGGGTGAGAAAACTTACGGTGGTTTGAGCGGGATCCGCGTCGGCCGCCTCGCGCCATGCCGCCAAAATCGCCTCGCGCCTGGCCGCCAGATGCGCACTGAGAGCAGTCAGCTGTTCGAGAGTTTTATCGGTCACAATATTGAATTACTCCGCGGCGGTCGTGAGGTGGAAATTCAATCTAAAATGGCACACGCCTCATGTGCAGTAAGTTTTTTCGTGTCCAGGGGGGCAAGGCCCAATACTCTGGTGAAAGAGGATATGCATCCTCGGCGGAGGGACTTCATTTCCTCGCGGGAGAGCGTCACGACGGAAGGCGGGCGGTGTGCGGCGAGAAGAAGGCCGCGAGGCGGGCGCGGCAAGCGCGGGCTTTTCTTCCGCGGTGCGGTTGCGCAAGATGGGCGGAATGAAAACGCCGCCGCCCGCCGAGGAGTTGAAAGTGCTCATGCTGCGCGCGCCGCAGCTGACGCTCGCGGTGGCGGAGAGCATGACGTGCGGGCGTGTGCAGGCGCGGGTGGGCGAGGTGTTGGGGGCGTCGAATTTTTTCCTCGGCGGGATCACGGCGTATTCGCTCGAGCAGAAAGTGAAGCACCTTGGGGTGAATCGTGCGGCGGCGAAGAAGGTGAACAGCGTCTCCGCCGGGATCGTCGAGCAGATGGCGCGTGGCGCGTGCGAACTTTTCGGCAGCGATGCCGGGGTGGCGACGACGGGCTATGCGGAGCCTTTGGCCGCGGACGGGGTGGCGGAGCCGTTTGCGTGGTGGGCGATCGCACGGCGCGGGGCCAGCGGGAAATTTTTGCTGCGGAGCGGGCGCGTGGAGTGTCCGGGGGCGACGCGGACCGACGCGCAGGCCTTTGTGGCAGACGCGGCTATCGCGGAGCTGGTCGCGTATTTGCGCGAGCTGCGCGGGTAGGGAGCAGCCGAGCGTGTCTCGGATGCGAAGTGGGAAATTGTAGGGCGGGTGGCCGAACCCCGCCGGGTTTGGATGGCTTGCCGAACTTTCCCCCAAACGGCGGGGTTCGGCGACCCCGCCCTACAGCGGAATCACGTCGCGGTGTTTTGAAAAAACTCGATCACTTCGCCGCTGGGGCCCTCGCAGAAAAAAATCCGGATCGCGACGGGTCCGATCCCATTGGTGGTGGCGAGGGTGACATCCTTCGGCTCGATCGTGATCGTGGCACCGGCGGCGCGCACGCGGGCGGCGAGTTCGTCGAGGTGCGCGGTGCGGAGTGCGAAGTGAATCACCGAGCCGTTGGGCGAGGGGATGTAGTCGGGGTCCTCGAAGACTTCGACGTAGTTGCCATCGCCGGTGTCGAGCATCACGGCGCGGCGGCCGGTGCCGCGCAGGTTCCACGCGATTTTTTCGGTGAAGCCGAGCGTGTCGCGATAGAACGCCAGCGTGCGCGGCCAATCGCGGGTCTTGATGCAGACGTGGTGGAAGCCGGTGATCAGCGCGTTCATGGCGCTGAGTTGAAAGTTGAGGGTGGAAAGTTGAAAGCAGGAACTTGCAGGACTGCACGGCGGGGGTGTAACAGGAAGTGAGGTCAAGGCTGGGAGTGGCACGGGCATCTTGCCCGTGGTTTTCAGCCCACGGGCGGGACGCCCGTGCCACCGCAGGCACCGGGCTGACCTCACTTCCTGTTACTCTCGCACGGCGGCGTGTCCTTCAACTTTCACCGTTCAACTCTCAACTGCGCTCGGCGCACCGAGCCGCGCGCTTTACGGCGCGAGTTCCTGCAGCAGCGCCATCAGCGGCTTCACTTCCTCAACGGGCGCGACCCAGTCGCTGTAGAGCAGCTCGGGCATCGTGTAGCGCGTGTTGTAGAGGGAGAAGTTGGCGCTGTCGTTGCGCGAGATGTGGCCGGCTTTCATGGTCGCGCCGGCGTAGAGGCCGACCGTCTTCGTGTAGGCGAGCAGCGGGGTTTTGAGAATTTCCGCATTGTTGCGCTCGGACTCGGCGGCCTTCGGTCCGGCGACGGCCTTGACGTCGACGCCGACGTTGAAGCGCTGGTTGAAGAGCATGCGCGGCGTCTTTTCGTCGGTGATGATGAAAACGCTCTCGACGGATTTCGCGCCGAGCTGCAGGCCGAGGCTGGCCTCGCCGGCGTTGACGAGCACGGGCAGGCTCCACTTGCCGTCGGGTTTCTTCACCATGATGACGCCATAGCCGTCCTGCACGCCGAGGAAGATACCCGCCTTAAATTGGTTGAGGATCAAAATGGCCTTGGCGCTTTTCCACGCACCGGGCGACGGACGAAGCGCCGACTTCGTGTTCAGCTCTCGGAGCACCGCCTCGCACGACTCGATGCGAGTCACGAGATCGGCACGCGTGGGCTCGGCGCGGAGCGCGGCGACGCTCAGCAGTGCGACGAGGGACAGGGAAAGAATTTTCTTCATAACGATGCGAAATGGCTAGAGTGGCCCGGAGTGTAGGCAAGGGCCGAGACGAATGGAAAGCGCGGAGTGAGCCCGACCCGTGGCCGGACAAATCCCAAACGCCAAAGTTCCAAACGCCAAAAAAACACCCGAGCGCAGACCGGGTGGGGCAATTTTGCGACTTGCGACCTTTTGCGTTTGGAATTTGGCACCCAAGGCGGCAACGCGGTTTTAGTCGAGCCCCCGCGCGGCGAGGTCGTCCTCGTCCCAACCGAGGTAGTGGCCGAGTTCGTGGAGGTAGGTGAGGCGGGTCTCATCGCGGAAAATTTCAAGGTCCTCTTCGGCAAAGTCCCAGAGATTTTCCAAGTAGAGGAGAATCTGCGCGGGCGCGGGCTGGTCGTGGGCAAGCTCAAGGCCGTGGGCGCTGCCGGTGAAG
>JANXSC010000217.1 GCA_025352845.1 Opitutaceae bacterium | reverse complement strand
AAACCCTACCGCGTCGGCGACGTCGGCAAGATGCTGAAGACGGTGATTGGGTAAGAGAGCGAAGCGCCACGGAAAATCGAAGATTGCCCGGCTGTCGCGACCCGCCATGCTGCAGCCATGAGCAATCGCGAACGCGTGATCGAGTTGGTGCAACGCCTTCCGGAGGACACACCTCTCGTCCAGATCGCGCGCGAAGTGGAACTGCTCGCCGGAATCAAGGTGGCGCGCGAACAGGCCAGACGCGGCGAGGGCATTTCCGCCGAGGACGCGCGCAAGCTCGTCGACGCGTGGGCTGCGCGGTAGTCATCACGCCGCAAGCCACGGAAGATTTGGCTGCGATTGTCGGTCGCATGGCCAACGACAGCCGCGACCGGGCGCAAACCTTCGGTCACGAGCTGATCGACCGGGCGCTCTCGGTCGGTGCATTTCCGCAGATGGGCCGGATCGTCCCGGAGGAAAACGATCCGGCGGTGCGCGAACTCATGCTCGGCGACTACCGCATCATCTATGAAGTCTATCTCGATCGGGGCGTGGTTTACGTGCTGCGATTTTGGCACGGCGCGCGCGGTGACCCTGACATCATCCGCACCTCAGCACAATGAGACACCTCACTCCCGCCACGTGAACGCATGGCAAAGCGCCACGCCCGCCGCATCCGCCTCGTCGAGCGCGAGCGTGCGCCCGTGGCCGAGGAGTGCCATCACGGTGCGCGCCATCTGCTCCTTGCTCGCGCGGCCCGCCCCCACCACTGCCTGCTTCACGCGCAGCGGCGCATACTCAAAGACTGGTTTCGCGCGCAAGGCCGCCGCCGAAATCGCCGCGCCGCGCGCCGCGCCGAGAATCTGCGCCGTCTGAAAATTTTGCACAAAGATCGTCTGCTCCAGCGCCACGTGTCGCACGTCCTTCGTCGCATCGAGCAGCGCCGCGACCGCGCGGTGAATCTCCCCGAGGGCGTGTGCCATCGGCAGTTTCGCCGCCACCTTCACCGTCTGGCAGCGCAACAACACCGGTTGTCGGCCCAGCCGAAACTCGATGAGCGCAAGCCCCGTCCCGCGCAGCGACGGATCGATGCCAAGCACGACGCCGGCAAACGGCGCGCGCGCGCGAACGCCGAACGACGCCTGCCCCGACGCCGCGCCATTCGCCGGCACGCCCAGCGACGCCGGCATTGGTTTCCCCGCCAGCTTCGCCGCCCACATCTGCCTGACGTTCATCCGCGCCATGCTCGGAAGAGAAGATTGAGCCCCGCGAACATACTCAACCCGAGCGCGAGATTCTCAAACGCCCGCTGGTCGATCTTCAGGACGAGTTTCCGGCCGAAATACGCCCCGGCGAGGACCACGGGCGCGAGCCAGAGGTTGAAGGCGAAACTCGTCGCGTGAATCAGGCCCAGATCGATCATGAACGGGACCTTGAACAAATTCAGGATCAGGAAAAACACCGCGCTCGTGCCCACCCAGTCGAGCTTCGGCAGCCGCATCGCCAGCATGTAAACCACCATGAGCGGCCCGGCGGCGTTGGCCACGAGCGTGGTGAAACCCGCGAGCACACCAATCGTCGGTGCAAACCACGCGGCATGCTCGGTCTCGTGTCCCGCGAACTTGCGCCGGACCAGCTGCATTACCACGAGCCCGACCACAATCACCCCGATGAGCCCCTGCGCCTGCCGATCATTCAGGCGATCGAAGGCGAGCCACCCGAGCACGACACCCGCCGCCGTCCACGGAAACAATCGCCACAGGTGAACCCACTTCGCGTGTCGTCCGTAGGTGGCCGACGCCACGAGATCGCCGAAACACAGCAGCGGGAGCACGGTGCCCGTGGCCTGTTTCGCCGGCATGATCAACGCAAAGAGCACGACCGCCAGCACACCGAGGCCGCCAATGCCGGATTTGGAAATACCAACGATTACGGCCGCCATGATCGCGAGCGCCCACTGCCACGGTTCGAGCGCCATCATGAGATTTCCTTCGCAGTAAACGCGCCGCCCTCGACGTCGAACACCTGCCACGCACCCAGCTCGGCCTCGGGCAGCCTCGTGCCCGTCGCGATGATTTGCGACTCGTGATCGATGGCGGACCAGAAACGCGCGCGGCGGCCGGGATCGAGTTCGCCGAGCACGTCGTCGGCGAGGAGCACCGGGCGCACACCGCTCTTTTCGTGAAACCACGCGGCCTGCGCGAGGCGCAGCGCGAGGACGAGCGAGCGCTGCTGGCCCTCGGACGCGAAATCTTTCGCGGCCGTCTGCTTCACGGTGAAGCGGAAGTCGTCGCGGTGTGGGCCGGTGAGTGTGGTGCGGAATTGCAGGTCGCGCGCGCGGCCGGCCTCGAGTTTGGCGAGCAGGGATTCGACCGAAGGTTCCTCAAAGTTCGGCTCATAGACGAGCGTCGCGGGCTCCGCGTCGTCGCTGAGGCGCGCATAGGCGACCTTCAGCGTGGATTCCAGGGCTTTGAGTCCAGCCGCGCGCAACGTAATCAACTGCGCGGCGGCGGGTGCCAGGGTCTGCTCGAATGCGTCGAGTTCCGCTTCGACGGGCCGGCCCGATTTGAGCAACGCGTTCCGCTCGGCGAGAGCGCGTGTGTAGGTTTGCAGCGCGCGTAGATAGTTCGGGTCCATCGCCGCCAGCGTCAGGTCGAGCCAGCGGCGGCGGCCGCCGGGCGAGCCGCGCACGAGCAGCATGTCCTGGGAGGAAAACACGACCGTGGGAAATTTCCCGAGGTGCTCCGCGAGTTTCTGCACTCGCGTCTGATCGCACCAGAGCTGCTTGCCCTCGTGACGGAGCTTGATCGTGACGTCGGTTTCGTTTTGCCGCTCGTGCTCGATCGCAAACGCCACCGCCGCGCACTGCTCGCCGTGCCCGATCAGCAGCCGGTGATCGGCGGCGCGAAACGAGCGCAGCGCCGTGAGAAAGCCCGCGGCCTCGAGCAGGTTGGTCTTCCCCTGCCCGTTCGCCCCGACGAGAAAATGCCGGCGGCCGGCAAATTCCAACGCGGCGAAGCCGATGTTGCGAAAATGCCGGATGGTGAGTTTGCGCAGGCGCATCGCGGGCAAGTAGCGAATAGCGGGTAGCGGGTAGCGAGTAGAAAACGGTTCGCAAACTATGCTCGCTACCCGCTACTCGCTACCCACTACTTTCTCCCATGCGCTCCTTCGAATCGTCGCTCGCCGACACCGTCCGCACGCTGCAATCCCTCGCCGAGATCCGTCCCGCGATCGATCGCGCGGGGGAGATGATTCTCGCGACGCTGCGGCGCGGCGGGAAGCTGCTCATCTGCGGCAACGGCGGCAGTGCGGCCGAGGCGGCGCATTTTTCGACCGAACTCGTCGGCCGTTACGCGAAGGATCGCCGCGCGCTCCCGGCAATCGCGCTCTCGGCGGATGGCTCGCTGCTCACCTGCGTCGTCAACGACTACGGCTACGAGCACGCGTTTTCCCGGCAGGTCGCGGGCTTCGCGCGTGCGGGTGATTTGCTCGTCGTGCTCACGACCAGTGGCAACTCGGCCAACATCCTCGCCGCGCTGCATGAGGCGAAAAAAATGGGCGTCGATTCGCTCGCTTTCCTCGGCCGCAGCGGTGGCAAAGCCAAGGGCCTCGCGAACTGCGAACTCATCGTCCCCGGGCAATGCGGACCGGCGACGCAGGAGGCGCACCTCTTCCTCATCCATCATTTCTGCGAGCAGATCGACGCGGCGTTTCCGGCGTAGGGCGGGCTTCAGCCCGCCTTTCGATGTCCTATTGAAATTTCCCCAAAGATGTGACGGCGCGGATTGGAAAGTAGGGCGGGTCTCTGACCCGCCTGCGGGAGCGAAAAGGGCAGGTCGAAGACCTGCCCTACCTCTGAGGCGCTGTCTCTTCTTTGGGTAATTCTTAAAAAAGGCGGACTGAAGTCCGCCTTACTTTCGCGGCACTTCCTTTTCGTAGCGCGACCAATTCTGCACCAGCTCGTGCACAACCACGCTGCCGACACGATGGGCAGCCTCGAGCGACGGCAAATAGGCGGAGTAACCGGGTCCGAGTTTCTCGCCGCTCAAGCTCTCGGCTGCATCCCCGCCCGGCCATTGCATGTCGAAGTTGCTCGCCGTGCGCAGCACGAGCACGCGCTGCACATCGACGCGTTTGGCCCGCGCGAGAAACGTGAGCGATTGCAGCGTGCCCGTGTCTTCCATCGCGGTGGTCACGTAGTTGCCGGTGCCGTCGCTAAAGTATTTCACCCAGTCGTTGGCCCACTGGTTGAGATGCTTGCCGTGCCAGTAGGTCATCGAGGAGAGCGTATCGCCCTTCATCACGAGCGGCGGACGCTGGGCATTGGGAAATCCGGTGTAGAGCGCGCGGCGCCGTTGCATCGCGGCGGTGTCGGCCAGCGGCGTGTCCTTCGTGAGTTGGTAGGCCCACTCCACGAAACCCGGATCGAGCCGGTAGGCTTCGCCCTCGCTGCGATCGACGGGGAGTTCGTAGGGTTTCTTTTTGCGCAGGGGCAGATAGCCCGTCGTCCAGCCGGCCGGGATTTCGCGCGCATCGATCTCGTGGCCGAGGTCGCCGTCCACGATCCACTCGGCCCACACCGCGGCCCCGAGCGGCCCGTCGTGCGGATCGATGCCGGCGATGCCGGCGACAAGCCAGTAGGTTTTCGAGAAATCGAAACGCGGGTCGAGTCCGAGCGCCATGATCGTCGCCGCACTTTTCGCCGTGCCGACGCCCGTCACCACGCCGAGCACGGAGCCGTCGGCATTCACGCGCAGGTCGCGGTAGCCCTGTGGAAATGGCAGGACACGCGTGAGTTTCTCCCGCTCCACCCAAAACTGAAATTCTCCCGGCTGATCGCCGGTGTCGTTGCCCGCCTCGAACATCGCGATGACGACGACCTTCGGCCGAATAACATCCACCGCCGCCGCCCCCGGAGACAAAGCCGCGGCCAGCCCAAGAATTCCGCCCAACCACACGTGCGAAGGTAATTTCATGCGGCCACTCCAGCAGCCGCCGCGCCACTGGCAAATTGGTTCTTGCGGCGGCGCGGCGTGCGCGTTCGCTGCTTTCCTTCCATGAGCAAAACCGCCGCCGTCAACGAACACGCCGTGATCAAAACCGCCTATGGCGAAATGACCCTCGCCTTCTGGCCCGAGGTCGCGCCCAAGACGGTCGAGAACTTCAAGAAGCTTGCCCGCGAGGGATTCTACGACGGCACCGCGTTCCACCGCATCCTCAGGGGTTTCATGATTCAGGGTGGGTGCCCGAACACGAAGGCCGACGCGAGCGGCATCCCCGGCACCGGCGATCCGGGTTACAAGGTGAAGGCGGAGTTCAATTCCAAGCCGCACGTCAAGGGCGTCATCTCCATGGCCCGCTCCTCGCACCCCGACAGCGCGGGCTGCCAGTTTTTCATCTGCGACGGCGACGCCCGTTTCCTCGACAACCAATACACCGCCTTCGGCGCGCTGGTGAAGGGCGAGGACGTCCTGGAGAAACTCGCCAACATCCCGACCAAGTCCGGTGGCGGCGGCGAGAAGAGCACGCCGGTCGAACGCGTCGCGGTCGAGAGCGTGACGATCGTGCCGGCGGCTTGAGGCGCGACATCAGCAAGGCTGTAGGGCGGGTCTCCCGCCCTACATCGATCACGGTAGCGATGGATTCAACTCCGGCACCGGCTCGCCTATCTTCAGTTCGCGCACGTCCGTCGCCGTGTAGATCCAGCCTGTGCCGCACACGAGTGCCGCGCGGCCGGCGTGCAGGCGCACGATCGAGGCGTTGGCGAGCGCGAGCACGGTTTCGCTCGGGTTGAAGCGAAGGTAGCCTTTGATTTTTCCGACGCGCGCATTGTAGTCGGCCTTCGGCTCGGGCAACGGATGGTGCGGGTTGATGGTGGCCGGCAGGAGCGCGAGCGCGGCGCGGCTCGGGATATCGGCCACGGGAAAATCATTCGTCGTGCCGATGATGAGCCCGGCGATATTGGCGCCCGCGCTCGCGCCG
>JANXSC010000557.1 GCA_025352845.1 Opitutaceae bacterium | reverse complement strand
CCGCGCACGACACGGCCTTCGAGGCGCTGACGAAGGACGGCACGGCCACGCTGATCGCGCTGGAGAAACCCACGCCCGCCTACGCCGACGTGCTGAAGCGAGGCGATTATTTCGCGCGCCTCGATCGCGTGGAGCCGAACGTGCCGCATTTCCTGCCGCCGCTGCCGAAGGGCGCGCCGAAAAATCGTCGCGGCCTCGCCGAGTGGTTGCTCGCGTCCGAGCAGCCGCTTATGACGCGCGTGACGGTGAACCGCATGTGGCAGGAAGTCTTTGGCCGCGGTCTCGTCGAGACCGCGGGCGATTTCGGCGTGATGGGCGACCGGCCCTCGCACCCCGAGCTGCTCGACTGGCTCGCCGTGGAATTTCGTGAGAGCGGCTGGGACACGAAAAAATTCTACCGCCTGCTCGTCACCTCCGCCGCCTATCGGCAGAGCGCGAACGCCACGCCGGATCGTCTCGCGAAAGATCCGGTTAACAAATTTCTTTCGCGCGGCCCGCGCTTCCGCATGGATGGGGAGATGCTGCGTGACAGTGCGCTCGCGGTGTCCGGGTTGCTCGTGGAAAAACTCGGCGGCCCCTCGGTGCGGCCCTATCAGCCGGCCGGAATTTGGGAAGAGGTCGCGATGCCCGAGTCGAACACGCGCACCTACGTCGCCGACAAGGGCGAGGGACTTTACCGCCGCGGCCTCTACACGTTTTGGAAACGCGCCTCGCCGCCCGCGACCATGGAGACGTTCGACGCGACCTCACGCGAGGTCGTGTGCACCCGCCGCGCCCGCACCAACACGCCGCTCCAAGCCTTCATCACCATGAACGATCCGCAATGGATCGAGGCCGCGCGCAAACTGGCGGAGCGCGCGGTGCAAGCGGCGGCGACGCCCGAAGCACGATTGGATTTTCTGGCCCGCGCCACCATCGCGCGTCCGCTTGAGCCGCGCGAGACGAAGGTGCTGCTCGGCGCGGCGGAGACGTTCCGCACCAAACTCGCATCTGATGCCGACAAGGTGAAGTCGCTCCTTGCCATCGGCGAATCCAAGACCGACGAATCGCTGTCCGCGCCCGAGATCGCGCAGTGGACGCTTGTCGCGAGCCAGTTTCTTAACCTCGACGAATTTCTGACCAAATGAAGTAGGGCGGGTCTCTGACCCGCCCTGAAACCGCTGCATTTTGCCGTATCGCAATAAGGGCAGGTCACAGACCTGCCCTACTTCAAACCATGATTTCCCACTCCCCCGACCACCACCTCTGCTCCGATCATTGCGGCGAAAATCCGACCGTCTGGGATCTGCCGCACGTGCCGCTGGGCCTGAAGCGCGAGTGGCTCGCGCTCGAAACCCGCCGCCACTTCCTCGGCCGCGGCGTAAAGGCGCTCGGTGCCGCCGGCCTCGCCACGCTGCTCGGTCGCTCTGCGCCGGATTTGCTCGCCGCCGCGTCTTCGTCGTCCGCCACGCCCTCGCCGCTGCCGCACTTCGCGCCCAAGGCGAAGCGCGCGATCTATCTCTTCATGGCGGGTTCGCCGTCGCAGTTCGAGACGTGGGACTACAAACCAGCGCTTGAAAAAATGTTCGACAAGGATCTGCCCGAGTCGGTGCGCGGCGGGCAGACGCTCACCGGCATGACGGCGAGTCAGGTGCGGTTTCCCATCGCGCCCAGCCTCTATAAATTCGCCCAGCACGGCAAGGCGGGCCACTGGGTCTCCGAGCTTTTCCCGCACACGGCCAAGGTGGCCGATGAGCTCTGCGTCCTCAAATCGCTTTATACCGAGGCCATCAACCACGAGCCCGCCATCCTCCAGATCACGACGGGCAACATGTTTCCCGGCCGGCCCTCGATCGGCGCGTGGCTCTCCTATGGACTCGGCGCGGCGAACGATGAGCTGCCGACCTTCGTCGTGATGACTTCGAAGATGCCGCACCGCACGAATGTGCAGGCGCTGTCGAATCGGCTCTGGTCGTCGGGTTTTCTGTCGCCCGCGCACGCCGCCGTCACCCTCCGCTCCGGCAGCGATCCGGTGCTGCACCTCAACAATCCGACCGCGATCGACAGCGACGTGCGCCGTGCGATGATCGATGGCGTGAACGATCTCAACCGCCAGCTCTTCGAGCGCGTCGGCGATCCCGAGATCAACACGCGCATCGCGCAATACGAGATGGCGTTTCGCATGCAGACCTCGGTGCCCGAGCTGGCGGATTTCTCCAACGAGCCGCAATCGACGTGGGATCTCTACGGGCCGAAGGCGAAAGAGCCGGGCACCTTTGCCTACAACTGCCTCATGGCCCGCCGGCTTGCCGAGCGCGGCGTGCGCTTCACGCAGATTTTCCTCCGCAGCTGGGATCAACACAGCCTGCTGCCGGATCGCATCAAGCTCATGGCGGAAGATTCCGATCGGCCGACCTACGCGCTGATCACCGACCTCAAGCGGCGGGGTTTGCTCGATGACACCGTCGTGATCTGGGGCGGCGAATTCGGCCGCACGGTCTATTCCCAGGGCACTCTCACGCCGACCAACTACGGCCGTGATCACCATCCGCGCTGCTTCAGCATGTGGATGGCGGGCGGCGGCGTGAAGCCCGGCATCTCGTTTGGCGAGACCGACGATTTCTCCTACAACATCGTTCGTGATCCCGTGCATATCCGCGATCTCCACGCCACGATCCTCCACCTCTTCGGCCTCGACCACAATCGGCTCACGTTCAAACACCAGGGCCTCGACCAGAAACTCACCGGCGTGCTGCCGGCCAACGTCATCAATGCGATTCTCGCCTAAAGTAGGGCGGGCTTCAGCCCGCCCTTGGTGTGAATCCGATTTCCGGGCGAAAAGCGGGCTGAAGCCCGCCCTACTGCTGGCGGGCCTCGCCGTATTTGCTTCCGCACCCGCCGCCCGCGCGGAGCCGTCGTTCTACACCGCGCGCGTCGCGCCGATTCTGGATCGGAGCTGCACCGTTTGCCACGGGGCGGAAAAACAGAAGGCCAAGTTGCGCCTCGATTCCTTCGAGAACCTGATGCGCGGCGCGGAGTCGGGTGCCGTGATCAAACCGGGCGACACCAAGGCCAGTGAACTCTACCGTCGCATCACGCTCAAGCGCGATGACGAGGATGTGATGCCCAGCGACGGCAAACTGCTCCTCTCGGCCGACGAAATCAAGATCATTGAGCTCTGGATCGCAGCCGACGCGAGCGCGACGAAGCCGCTGACAGATTTCCCGACCGCGCCGGTGCCGAAGCTCGCGCCGCCTCCCCCCGTCCCGCTCGCTCCCGACTGGCATCCGCGCGCCGCCGAGATCGCAGCCTTCGAGAAAGCGACTGGCCTGCGGCTGACCCCGCGCTCGCAAGTGGCGACCGACGGGCTGGTGCTGCGCACGGCCAGCGCGCCCGGTCGCTGTGACGATGCCGCGCTGAAAAAACTCGCACCGGTCGCCGCGTTGATCGTCGAGGCCGAGTTGGCACGCACCAAGGTTTCCGATGCCGGGCTGAAGTCACTCGCCAGCTGGCAAAACCTCCGGGCCCTCGATCTCACGCGGACGGCGGTGACCTCGGCAGGTCTCTCCGCGATTGGGCCGCTCAAAAAATTGGAGTCGCTCAACCTCACCGACACCGCGATCGACGAATCAGGCGTGAGTCAGCTCAAGGCGTTGCCGGCGCTGAAACGCGTGTGGTTGTTCGGCACGAAGGCGGCGGAGACGGAGAATCCGCGGCCGAAACAATCCGCAAATTGATCGGAGGCGTGGGCCGGGAGATTTCCCTGATGCCGGACACAAAAAAGCCACGCGAGCGAACTCGCGTGGCCGGAAGTTTTGATCGGAGCTGGCCGATTATTTCGCCGGCATGGCCGTCACCGTCGCGGGACGCGTCGGAGCAACGCGCGGCGCGGAGGCTGAACCGGTGGCACCACCCGCAGGCGCCTGGGTGTGCAGTTCGGTGAGGCGCTTCTCGATCTCGCCCATCTTCTGCACGAGCTGTTCCTCGACTTTCTTGCGCTCCGAGCTGTTTACGATGCTGAGGCTGGCGGCGTCCTTGATGACATTGGCCGGCAGCGTAAGCAGGCGCGTGATCAGGCCCTGATCCTTGAAGGAACTCAGGTAGAGCGCGGTGATCTCGTGCGAGAGTTTGAGCGCGTCCTGCGCGGCGGCCTGCGTCTGGTGGAGGTTGTTGTTCAGCTGCTGATTTTTCGCGAGTTCGGAGGTGAGCACGCTGCCAACCTGATCGGAGATGCGCTGGCTGTATTGGGCGATGGCGTCGCGGGTCAGGTTTTGATCCTTGGCCATTTCCGAGAGGATCGGCTGGATGCGGTCGGCCATCTTGCCGGAAACCTTGTCGATTTGTTCGCTCTGCTGGCGTTCGGCCTCCTCGGCGGACCTGGGCAGCGGGTTGTAGGGCTGCACTTTTTTGGCGATGGCGTCGGCGAGGGCATCCATGCGCTCAACGTTGAGCTTTTGAACTTCTTCGTCGGTGCGGAACATATCCGCCTCGCGCTTGGCGATGGCATCGCGGAGCAACTTGTTCGTCACTTCGATCTGCTTGCGGTTCTCATCGGACGCGACCTTGAGCGCGTCGTTGGCGTCACGCAGTGGCGCGATTTCGGTCTGTTGCCTGGCCGCCATTTGCAGAACGGTCTGCTGGTGCAGCCAGAACGCTCCGGCGATAACGAGGAGCGCGGTGAGGATCACGGCGGGAATTTGTTCTTTGAATTTTTGCCACATGGGAGGAGGAGCAGTCAGTTTGTTGTTGAGGGAAATCGGACATTACGAGACGAGAAAACGGGCACCGGACAGTGCCCCGCCTTTGCGATTGTTTTTCCGAGCATGTCGCGCACGTTGGCCAAATGAGCCTGAACCGATGCGAGCAACGCGTGTTTGACTATGTGGAGAAGCATCCAGACGAGAGACACCACTGGCAGGAAAAGTTTCAACGCGCAATAAAAGTTCATGTCAGTGAGTATGTTGCGATAGAGAAAATGGAGGCCGAGTTGTGGCGCTACTACATGGAGCGGAGCGCGGTGGTGCCGGCCTTCAAGCAGGCGGTGGCGATCGAGGGCCAGCAGCGGACGAGCATGAAAAATCTCGCGGAGCTGCTGCTGCGGCTTTGGGTCGCGCCGCGGGCGAAGAAAAAGCCTGCGGAATAAATCGCGGAAAAAACCTGCAAGCCGAGTGGAACTTCCCGATGGGATGCGTTTCATAGCTGTGCGCAGATTTCAATTTCTCATCCGCCTAGCGGTTGAGAATTGGGGTAAGTAAGTTAGAAAGCAATGGGCGGACCGCTTAGGGGTAGGCGGTCCGCCCTCTTTTTCGCCCGGATGGGCAGATCAAATGGGTGCGGTAGCGGACTGGGAGCCAACCTTGTCGTGGAAATCCGAGGGCGTGCCCGTTTGCTTCACGTAGCCGGTGCGATGCACGAAGTCGCCGAAGCGTTCGTCCTTGGTGCGCTCCAGTGCATAGCGGCGGATGATCGGGCCGAGCAGGGCGACGATTTCGGTATCGGGGACGTTGGGTTTGTAGAGAGTGTTGAGCCGCGAGCCGTTGAAGGCGGCGCCGAGGTAAACATTGTATTTGCCGGGCGATTTGCCGACGAAGCCGATTTCCGCGAGGTAGGGGCGCGCGCAGCCGTTGGGGCAGCCGGTGATACGCAGGGTAATCTCGTCATCACGGAGTCCGGCGGCTTCCAGCTCGTTTTCGAGGAGGGAGACGAGTTTGGGCAGATAGCGTTCGCTCTCGGCGAGGGCGAGGCCGCAGGTCGGGAGGGCGACGCATGACATCGCGTTGAGGGCGAGGCCGGACTGATTATTCGCGGTGTCGAGCTTGTGCTTCTTGAGGAGGGCTTCGATGACGTCACGCTCCTCGGGGCGGACGCCAGCGATCATGAGATTCTGATTCGCGGTGAGGCGGAAGTCGCCTTTGTGCGCGAGGGCGATTTCGCGGAGGGCGGGTTTCAGCGCGCCTTTGATGCGGCCGCTCATGAGGAAGAGAGTGTAGTGGCTCGTGCCGTTTTCGCCGTCCACCCAGCCGTAGCGGTCGCCCATGTGGGTGAATTCGAAACTGCGCGGTGAGCCGAGGCTGTAACCAAGGCGGCGCTCGACCTCTTCGCGGAACCAGACGATGCCGCGGTCCTCGATGGTGTATTTGAGGCGGGCGTGTTTGCGATCGGTGCGGTCGCCGAAATCGCGCTGGGTGGTGAGAATTTTTTCGGCGACGTCGACGACTTGATCGACGCGGCAGAAGCCGAGGAGGTCGGCGATGCGGGGGAACGTCTCGGCCTGGTTGTGGGACATGCCGAGGCCGCCGCCGACGGTGACGTTGAAGCCGAGGAGCTTTTTCCCGGAGGCGTCCGCGATGGCGATGAAGCCGAGGTCGTGCGCGTAGATGTCGACGTCGTTACTGGGCGGAATCGCGACGACGATTTTGAATTTACGCGGGAGGTAGGTTGCACCGTAGATGGGCTCGGCCTCAGGCTCGCCGCCGGCGACTAGCGTGTCACCACCGACCCAGATTTCGTGGTAGGCCTTGGTGCGCGGGAGGAGGTGGTCGGCGATGGCTTTGGTGACCCGGAGCGTCTCGGTGTGCAGCGCGGATTGCTCGGGGTTGGGGTTGCACATCACGTTTCGGTTCACGTCACCGCAGGCGGCGAGGGTGTCGAGGAGAGCGCGGTTTACGCCGTTGATGGCGCCCCAGAGATTGCCTTTCAGAATGCCGTGAAACTGGAAGGCCTGGCGCGTGGTGAGCTTGAGCGTGCCGTTGGCGTGGGTGTCGGCGAGCGAGTCGAGCGCGAGCCACTGCGCGGTGGTGCAGACGCCGCCCGGGACGCGGATGCGGGCCATGAAGGAGAAGGCTTTTTCTTTGCCCTCTTTGCGGAGCTGGTTGCGGAGGTCGCGGTCGTCCTGCGCGTAGATGCCGTGAAATTTGGTGAGCTGGCCGGAGTCCTCGGTGATGCCGCCGGTGGATTGGTCGGCGAGGTCGCGAAGAATGTTTCCGCGGAGGAAATTGCTGGCGGCCTTGAGGCCCTCGTTTTTGGCGAGAGGCTTCGCGGCGGGTGCGGGAGTGGCGGCAGGTGTGACGGTGGAACTCATGCGGAAAGAGGAGCGTGAACGGTGGAGAGTGTGGCGCGCAAGGCGGCAGCGAGCGTGGTGGCGGCGAGCGGGTGGGTGCCCACGAGTTCGGTGAGGTGGCAGCGCAGCGCGGGTGTGGCGGTTTCGGCCTGGCGGCAAATCTGCACGATATCACCGCCGGGACCGGCGTGGCGGCCGGGCGAGAGAAAGAGGAGAGCGACGATGACATCGCCGCGGTCGAACCCGGGCGTGCGAAGCTGCTCGACAAGGAGCGGGAGATTGTGCGCGTGGTCACCGCCTTCCATCGAGGCGGCCGCGAGCGATGTGATTTCGCTGCCGAGCTGCACGCGAATTTCGTCAGCGAGGCGATTGCGCAGGATGGCCGACGCGAGTGACGGGCCGCCGTGGTCAACCACGATCACCGGTGGGCGCTTGAGTGAAGCCAACGCGATGATCTCGCGCACACGGTCGGCCACGATCTTGGTCATCACATCCGTGTCGGCGAGACCGCTCGTGAACGTGAAATCGAACGGCGTGGCGGCGTGCCTGCGCTGGAGTTTTTCGAGATCACTGCGGAGCGCGGACCCGATCGCGCCTTGCGCGCTGATAAAGAATGGGACGAAAACGAAGCGACGTTCGCCCGCGGCGAGTTGCGCGCGGATGAAGGGTGCGAGCGTCGTGCCCGGCGCGTCGCCATCGAGGGCGGAAAGCGGGATGCGGTCGCTGTGCTTCCACGAAACCGGATGCGCGGTCACATCGGCGGACGCGGAAAGCTCCGCGGCAACCGCGCGCAGATTGCGCGTCGCGGCGGGTTCGAGCGAGCCGTTGTCGATGAGCGCGATGGTCATGGCGACGGCGGCCACTCGCTGGCGCTCGCGGCTACGGTGAGAGCGCGCGCGGTTTTGAACCACGCGAGTTTTTCGGAGAGAGCGGCGACTTCGCCGATGACGACGATGGCAGGAGCGCCAAAGCCGGCGTGTTCGGATTCGAGGGCGACCTTCTCGACTGTGGTGAGAAGTTGGCGGTGCTTGCCGGTCGTAGCGGATTGGACTACGAGGGCAGGCGTGGTGGGCGTGAGGCCGCCGGCCTGGAGGCGACGCGCGATGGTCTCCAAATTTTTCATGCCCATGTAGAGGCAAAGCGTCGCGCCGAGTTTGCCGTAGTCCTCCCAATGGATCTCGGAGTCGGGCTTGTTTGGATCTTCGTGACCGGTCAGGAAAACGACGGCGGAAGCATGCGCGCGATGCGTGAGCGGAACGCCGGCGTAAGCGGCAGCCGCGAGGGCGGAGGTGACGCCGGGCACGATTTCGAACGCGACGCCGGCCTCGACGAGTGCCTCGGCTTCCTCTCCGCCACGACCAAACACGAAGGGGTCGCCGCCCTTGAGCCGCACGACGCTCTTCCCCTCGCGCGCGAGGCGGACGAGGAGGCCTTCGATGTCGCTTTGCGGGCAGCAAAAACCGCCGCCTTTTTTGCCCACGAAGATTTTCTCGGCCGCAGGATTGGCGAGCGCCATGATCTCGGGCGCGACGAGATAGTCATGCACGATGGTCTCGGCTTCCCCGAGCAGGCGCAGGGCTTTGCGCGTAAGCAACTCGGGATCTCCGGGGCCGGCCCCGACGAGATAGACGGTGCCGGTGGCGCGAAAGTGAGTGGCGGAGTCGGTCATGTTGCGATGAGTAGCACTCATCAAGCCAGTGGCTTTGGTGCTGCGCTGTAGAGGTAAATTTGAACAAACATGACTTCTTTAGTAGATATGACTACTTTTAGGCTTTACGTGCTGTGGCCGCAGGGCAAGCAATCTCGCTGTCATGTCCGCAATTTCAAACGACACCCTCAATCAGTGGAATACCCAACTGCGCAACCAGTCGCCGGTGGACATCGTGCGCTGGGCCATCGCCCAAGCGGGTGGTAAGGCGATTGTCTCGACGAATTTCCGGCCCTACGAGGCGGCGATCCTTCATCTCGCGGTGCAGGCGCAGGCCGACATCCCGGTGCTTTGGGTCGACCACGGCTATAACCGTCCTGCGACCTACAAACACGCCGAAGAGCTGCGCGCTCGGCTGAAGCTCAACCTGAAACCCTTTCTTCCGCGCATGACGGCGGCGCACCGCGACGCGATTTACGGTCCTATTCCGACGACCGAAGATGAAGAAGGTCTGAAGAAATTTAGCGCCGTGATGAAGCTTGAGCCGTTTCAGCGCGGCATGAAGGAACTCGCGCCCACGGTTTGGATCACGGCGCTCCGCAAAGTGCAGAACCCTAATCGCGCCGGTCTCGACATCGTGTCGCACGACGCGAACTTCGGCGCGCTCAAGGTGAGTCCGCTCTTCTATTTCACCGACGCCGAACTCGATGTCTACTTGGAGCAGCACAAACTGCCCAACGAGTGGGATTACTTCGATCCGGCGAAGGCCGACGAGAAGCGCGAGTGCGGGCTGCATGCCGCTTGGGGCAAGAAAGCCGTTAACGGCTGATTCGCTCAATCACTCACCTGATTTTCCTGCGCCCTGCGGGGCGCGCCGTAAAACCGTCCATGAACAGCTACCATCTCGACCACCTGCAGCATCTCGAAACCGAGGCCATCCACATCATGCGCGAAGTCGCGGGCGAGTTTGAGCGCCCGGCGCTCCTCTTCTCCGGTGGCAAAGACTCCATCTGCTTGCTGCGCCTTGCGGAAAAAGCGTTTCGCCCCTCCGATCTGCCGACGCCGTTGCTCAACGTCGACACCGGTCACCATTTCCCGGAGCTGAACGAGTTTCGTGACCGTCGCGCCAAGGAACTCGGTGGCAAATTGATCGTGCGCAAAGTAGAGGACGCGATCGCCAAGGGCATCGCCGTTCCCGCGCCCGGCGAGATCAGCCGCAACCGTCTGCAAATCCCAACGCTGCTCGCGGCGGTGGATGAGTTTCGTTTCGACTGCTGCATCGGTGGTGCCCGGCGCGACGAGGAGAAAGCCCGCGCGAAGGAGCGCTTCTTCAGCTTTCGCGACAGCTTCGGCCAGTGGGATCCGAAGAACCAGCGCCCGGAAATCTGGAATCTCTACAACGGCCGGCTGAATCCTGGTGAAAACATGCGCGTTTTCCCGATCAGCAATTGGACCGAGATGGATGTGTGGGAATACATCAAGCGGGAGAAGCTCGAAGTGCCGTCGATTTACTTCAGTCACAAACGTCAGTGCGTGCGCCGCGGCGGCCAGTGGCTGCCGGTCAACGCGCTCGTGCCGCCGAAGCCGAATGAGGAGGTGCGCGAACTCATCGTGCGCGTCCGCACCATCGGCGACATCATCAGCACCGGTTGCGTCGAATCTCCGGCGACGACGGTTGATGACATCATTGCGGAAATCGCCGCCGCTCGCGTGACCGAGCGCGGCTCCCGCGCCGACGACAAGGCCTCCGAGGCTGCGATGGAAGACCGCAAGAAAGCCGGCTATTTTTGAAACCCTTTACTGACGCTACTGACGCATCCATGCCTTCGACCACTCCCGTTCACGTCCCCGTCGACATTCTCCGCTTTAATACCTGCGGGTCCGTTGACGACGGAAAATCCACGCTCATCGGCCGCCTTCTCTACGATTCGAAATCGCTCATGGAGGATCAGATCGAGGCGCTGGAGCGCTCGGCCGACATCACCGGCGGCGGCCAAATCAATCTCGCCAACCTCACCGACGGCCTCCGCGCCGAACGCGAACAGGGCATCACGATCGACGTCGCGTATCGCTATTTCGCGACGCCGCGCCGCAAGTTCATCATCGCCGATACTCCCGGCCACGTCCAATACACGCGTAACATGGTGACGGGCGCCTCGAACGCCAACCTCTCCATCATCCTCGTCGACGCGCGTCTCGGCGTGATCGAACAGAGCCGCCGCCACACCGCCATCGCCGCGCTCCTGCGCATTCCCCACCTCGTGGTCGCGGTGAACAAGATGGATCTCGTGGGCTGGAGCCAGGAGCGCTTCCTCGAGATTCGCGCGCAGTTTGAGGAGTTTCTCCCGCGGCTCGACATCAAGGACGTGAAGTTCATCCCGATGAGCGCGCTCAATGGCGACAACGTCGTCGATCCCTCGCCGCACACGCCCTGGTATGTCGGGCCCACGCTGCTTGGGCACCTCGAGACCGTGCACATCGCGAGCGATTGGAATCTCAATGGCTTCCGTCTTCCCGTGCAATGGGTCAACCGCCCGAACAATCCCACCGATCAATCGCTCCACGATTTCCGCGGCTTCAGCGGCCAGATCGCGGGTGGCATCGTGAAGACCGGCCAGAAGGTGATCGCGTTTCCCGCCGGGATCGTGACGACGGTGAAACAAATTTGGACCTACGACGGCGCGGTGCCGGAGGCGTTTTGTCCGCAGTCGGTGACACTCGTGCTCGAACACGACATCGACATCAGCCGCGGCAGTATGCTCGTCGGCCTCGATCACCTGCCGGGTTCGCACAGCGACTTGCAGGCGGAGGTGTGCTGGATGCACCCGCGCGCGTTGCAGGCGGGAAAAAAATATTATCTCAAGCACACGACGCACACCGTGCAGGTGGCGGTCACGGAGATCATCAACAAGCTCAACCTCGCGACGCTCGAATCCGAGGCAGGCGCCACCGAACTCGCGATGAACGACATCGGCGAAATCCGCCTGCGCGCCGCGAAACCGCTCGTGTTCGACGGCTACGCGACAAACCGCCTGACGGGTTCGTTTATCCTGATCGAGCAGGGCACCAATGCGACCGTCGCGGCGGGCATGCTGAGTTCGCCCCGTGAAATCGTGAAGCCCGAGAACGGCGATTATGTAATATGACCACGACTGACCCCGATACCCCTGTCCCGGCCGAACCCAAAGTGGGCGCGCGTTCCGAATCGCATTTTCGCAGCCTGCTCAAAGCCGTGAGCTGGCGATGTGTCGGCACGCTGGACACGTTTATCGTGAGCTTCGCGGTGCTGAACATCACGGGCGCAGTCGGCGGAGGCATCGGTCACGCCGCCCGGATTTCGGGCGGCATCGCGGCGGTGGAGGTCGTGACGAAGATCATCCTATACTACCTCCACGAGCGGGCGTGGGCGCGCGTCGGGTTCGGCCGGCCGCGGCCCATGAGCCTGGAAGAAAGCGCCGCAGAAAACGTGCCGTGAAAATCTCCGTCAAGGTTGACTACGCCTGTCGCGTCATGGCCGAACTGGCCCGCCTCCACGGCTCGGGCGCGCTCGCGCAGATCGATCAGCTCGCCAAGGCGGAGGCCGTGCCGGCAAATTTCCTCGCGCAGATTCTCCTTAAGCTACGCGACCACGGTTTGATTGTGAGCCGTCGCGGCAACCACGGCGGCTACACCCTCGCGCGCCCGCCCGAGGAAATCTCGCTGCACGACATCCTGCTGGCCGTCGAGGGCAAGTGCCTGCACCTGAGCGGAAATTTCCATGGCCGCAGCGGCCGCCGCCTCAAGCGCGTGTGGGACGAAATCAGCGAGTGCCTCGACGAGAAGACCAAGAGCTATACGCTTGACCAACTCTCCTCCAAAAATCCGACGGAGATGTATTATATCTGACGTGTCTTGAAAGTAGGGCGGCGTCTCTGACCCGCCCTTCGTGGCTATACCGAGCAGGCGAAAAGGTGGGTCAGGGACCACGCCCTACCGCTTTGCCACTGCAACTGCGCACGCCTTATAGGATGGCTGGCGCGAGTGGGGATCGAAGGAGGGAAACGTGAGCCGGTTCACGGCCTCGAAGTGCATCGGTAGAAAAATCTGACCGCGTTGCACGGTGGCTGTGACAACTGCGATCGCTTCGGCTTCGCCGCGACGGGAACGGATTGTGGCCCGGTCACCAGCGGAAAGTCCGAGCCGTTCCGCGTCATCGGGGTGAATCTCGACGGTGAGAACGGTGGGCGCGAGCTTGCGCAGCACGGCGCTCTTGTCGGTGCGCGAGCCGGTGTGCCATTGCGAGGAGGAGCCGCGGCCGGTGAGCAAGATGAACGGATACTCCGTGTCCGGCGGCTCGGGCATCGGGCGAGGGGGATCGAAGAGGAATTTCGCGCGGCCGTCGGCATGGAAGAATTTTCCGTCGGCGAAGAGGCGGCGTTGCTGAATGGATGAGTTGCGATGGGTGATGGATGATGGCTCGGGCCTTTCCATCTGACATCTTTCATCTTCCATCGAACATACCGCCGCCTCTGCGGCGTTGAACGGCCACTGAATCCCTCCGCTGGTTTCGATGTGCGCATAGTCGCGGATGCCCGAGAAATCGCAGGGCTGGCCGGCGGAGAGTTGCTTGAGAATTTGAAATGTCGCCTCGGGTGAGGACCACGCGCGGAACAGCTCGCCGCAACCCCATGCCTCGGCGACGAGCTGGAAGATCGCGAAGTCGCTCAGCGCCTGGCCGGGCGCGCGGGCGACTTTCTTCACGAGACCGAGGCGGCGCTCGCTGTTGATGAGAATGCCTTCCTTCTCGCCCCAGCCGGCGGCGGGCAGGACGAGATCGGCCATGCGCGCGGTCTCGGTCGTTGCATACATGTCCTGCACGACGAGGAAATCGAGTTTGCCGAGAATCTCCTTCGCGCGCGTCTGGTTGATCCACGAGTGTGCCGGGTTGGTGGCGATGACCCACAGCGCCCGAATCTCACCGCGGTCAATGGCATCGAGGATCTGGTCGTAGGCGTAGCCGTTGTGGTCGGGAATTTGCGCGGGGGCGAGGCCGAGAATCTTGCCGACGTGCTCGCGGTGCTCGGGCTTCGCGAAATCGTAGCCACCGAGGAGCGAGGTGGCGTTGCCAAACAGGCGCGAGCCCATCGCGTTGCACTGGCCGGTGATCGAGTTGGCGCCGGTGCCGGGGCGGCCGATGTGGCCGGTCATCAGCGCGAGGTTGATGATCGCTTGGGCGGTGCGCGTGGCCTCGTGGCTTTGGTTGACGCCCATCGTCCACCAGAAGGAAACATGTTCGCGGGTGGCGATGATCTCGACGAGACGGTGCAGCGTGGCGACGGGCACGCCCGTTTCGGCCGCGGTGTGCTGGGGCGTGAAGGTTGCGACGAACGCGGCGAAGGCGTCGTAGTTTGTCGTGTGTGCGGCGATGAAATCTTTTTTCACGGCACCGCGCGCGATCAGCAGGTGCGCGAGCCCGTAGAGCAGCGTGAGATCGCTTTTCGGACGGAGCACGACGTGAAGCGTCGCAGCCTGCGCGGTCTCGGTGGCGCGAGGATCGACGACGACGATCTCGGGTTTCCGTTTATTCATCATCACGCGCTGCCACATGATCGGATGGGCGATGCAGGGGTTGGCGCCGATGAAGATGAGGGCGTCACTCTCTTCGAAATCGGCGTAGGTGTAGGGCGGGGCGTCGAAGCCGAAGGACTGTTTGTAGGCGACGTGCGAGGTGGCCATGCACTGGCGCGTGTTGGAGTCGCAGTGCAGCGCGCCCATGCCGAATTTGAAGAGCGCGCCGAGCAGCGCCATTTCCTCCATCACGATCTGGCCGGTGCTGAGAAACGCGATCGAGTGCGGTCCGTGATCACGTTGTGTGCGTTTGAAATGTTCAGTGAAGGCCGCGAGCGCGCGCTTCCACGAGACGGGCGCGAGAGCGCCGGATTTTTTTACGCGGAGCAGCGGGGTTGTGGCGCGGTCGGGGGCGGCGAGCGGCGTGAGCGCTTCCCAGCCCTTGGGACACGCCATGCCGAGGTTCACGGGATAGTCGCGGTTGGCGCTGAGGTTGATGGCCTCGCCGTTGGCGTTGAGGTGGATGGTGAGCGAGCAGCCCGTGCTGCAAAAGCCGCAGACCGAATTGGTCGTGGCGGCGGGCTTGAGTCGTGCAGGCACGCGGCCGAGACCGAAGTCGGCGGGATGCAGCACCATGTCGGCCGTCATCGGTCCGCTGCGGGCGTGGAGGAGTTCGTCGAGCGGCGGGATCATGCGGGCACGCCCGGCATTTTGGGCGCATCGACAGCGCAGAAGAACAAATAGCGTTCGGCCAGTTCGCCTGCGAGGAGCGGAGCGGCGGCCAGCCACACCGGCGCGATCACGAGCAGCACGGCGGCAGCGACGCCGCAGAGATCGCGCACGAGCACGGCGCGGGCAAGTGGGCCGCGTTGCAGCCGCGCCGAGATGCCGCCGCCGAACCACGTGCGCGTTTCCACGGCGAGCTTCAGGATGAGTAAAACCGCGGCGACCGGTGGTGCCGTGAGGGCGAGCGTGGTGAGCAGGGCAGTGCCGAAGAAGCGCGGGAAGGTCTGCTCCGCACGCCAGAACCGGCGGCGGGTGTCGATGTAGATCATCGCGGAGCAAACGAGAGCGAGGATGCCGACGGTGGCGGACGCGATGGGAAGAAGCTGAGAGTTGAGCGCTGAGAGCTGAGAGAACCGAGGTGCGAGAGCGGTGAAGGCGGCGAGCGGAAACCACGCGCCGAAGAGCATCGCTTCACGGCTCAGCCAGCTTTTGCGCCAGCCAAGGAAGATGCGCCATGCACGGAGTGGTTGGCCGAGGTGAAACACGCTCGCGGCGAGACCGAGGCTGCCGAGTGCGGCGGCGGCCACTGGTAGCAGCGGAGAGCCGAGAATTGAAAGCCGAGTGTTTGGCAACGCGGCAGCGATTGAAAGGCCGACCGCGACTGGCATCAGCGTGAGCATGACGACAAGCGGCCAGTGCGCGGGTTGCACGCGCAACGTCGCGGCGTCGGCGGCGATGAGGTTTTCCGGGAGCGCGCGTTTCGAAATATAGCGGGTGGTGGGTTGCGTGTAGGACGGTCCCGGCGCGGCCTGCAAGAATGTCGTTGAGACCGTGGACTTCACCGTGACAATCTTGATCGCGTGGGTGGGGCAGGCTTGCGCGCACGCGGGGGCCTCGCCCTCGGCGAGGCGGCTGTGGCACATGTCGCACTTGCGCACGATGCCGAGGCGCTCGGAAAATTTCGGGACGTCATAGGGACATTTCAGGATGCAGTAGCTGCAACCGATGCACTGATCGTCGAGGTGGACCACGATGCCGGTGACGGGATCTTTTTCGTAGGCGAGGACGGGGCAGCCGTTGAGGCACGCGGGATCGGCGCAGTGGTGGCAGGCGGTCGTGACGGTCTGCGTAAACGGGTGCGCGCGGCTCGGGCTCACGACGAGGCCGACGTCGCGCCACGTCTCCTCGTCGTCGAGACCGTTGAGCGAGTGGCACGCGGAGACGCAGGCCTTGCAGCCCGTGCACGAGTCGAGATCGACCTCGAAGGCATATTGCTCTCCGGGGCGCGGCGTGGTGAGGGGGATGAGCTGCGGGCCAAGGGCAATGAGCGCGGGTGCGGAGCCGGCGTCATGCGCCAATGCGAAGCGCGCGACGGGGGTGTCGAGGCGCTGTTGCTCGCCGAGCAGTTCGGCGAGCAGCGGAAAATTGTCTTTCGACGCGCGCACGTCAGTAAACGTCGCGCGCGTAGCGCTTCGCGGTTTTCAGCGCTTGCACGTAGGCGGCGGCTTCGGCGGCGGATTTTTTCCCGGTGCGTTCGATGACTTGGTGGAGGGCGGCGTCGACATCCTTGGCCATGCGGGAGGCGTCGCCGCACACATAGAAGTGCGCCCCGGCCTCGAGCCACGCGTAGAGTTCGGCGGCATTCTCAAGCATGCAGTTTTGCACGTAGATTTTTTCCGCCTGGTCGCGGGAGAAGGCGGTGTCGAGGCGCGTGAGCGTGCCTTCGCTCATCAGCACGGCGAGTTCGTCGCGATAAAGGAAATCGGTGGCGGCGCGCTGGTCGCCGAAGAAGAGCCAGTTTTTTCCCTTCGCGCCGGCGGCCCTGCGCTCGTGGAGAAAAGCGCGGAACGGCGCGATGCCCGTGCCGGGTCCGACCATGATCATCGGCGTGTCGCCGCTCGCGGGCGGGCGGAAGGCTTTGTTGGAATGAACGAAAACTCCGACGCGCGCTTCTCCAAGCGTGGCGCGATCGGCGAGGAACGTCGAGCACACGCCTTTGCGCGCGCGGCCGTCTTTCTCGTAGCGCACGGCGCCGACGGTGAGGTGAACCTGGCCGGCGTGCGCCTTCGGCGAGGAGGAGATCGAGTAGAGGCGGGGCTGGAGTTTTTTGAGGACGCGGACGAAGTCGGCGGGCGGGAGAATTTTCGACTGGGGATTCTCGATTTTCGATTGGAGTAGGACGTCGATGATGTGGTGAGGAGTTGTTGTAGCCGGGGTCGTTGAGCCCGGTCGGCCGGGGTCGGCGACCCCGGCTACAACGGGATTGAGCAGCGCGAGGAGATCGGGCGTGGGTTTTCCGAGATCGTAGAACTCGCCCAGCGCGCGGCGGAGCGGAACTGTGGAACTGTCGGGTGCGGACACAGCCTCCTCGCCGTCGCACGCGAGGGCGGCGAGCACATCGGCGACGAGCGCGGGGCAGTTGTGCGGGATGACGCCGAGGGCGTCGCCCGCCTCGTAAACGAGACCGGAGCCGGCGAGATCAAACTCGACGTGGTGAACCTGTTTCGCGGAGCCGGGGGCGTTGAGATTGCGCGACGTGAGCAGCAGGGCGGGGAAAGGATTTTTTTTCGAGTAGGTTGGCTCGGATAAAGACTCATTTGTAGCCGGGCTCGTTGAGCCCGGATGGCCGGGGTCGGCGACCCCGGCTACAACTACAACGGAATCGGCGAGGGCGCTGAGTGCGGCGTTGAGCCACGCGGTGAATTTCTCCTCGTAGTCGAGGTCGCAGTCGGTGCGCGGCGTGGCGCGATTGGCGCCGAGTTTTTCAAGATAGGCGTCGAAGTCGGCACCGCATTTGCAGAATTGCGCATAGTTGGTGTCGCCGAGGGCGCAGACGGAGTAGCGGAGGGCGGAGAACGGAGCGCTCGCAAGCGAGCTGCCTACGGTGGAGGCGAGCGCGGAGTGGAGCGACTTCGCGCTGTCGGGCGGCTCGCCGTCGCCGTAGGTGCTGACGATGACGAGGACGCTTTTCTCGGCGGCGAATTTCGCGGCGTCGGTCTGCGCCATGTCGAGGACAGTCGCGGCGAAACCGCGCTTGCCGGCTTCCTTGGCGGCTTTTTTCGCGAGGCCTTCGGCGGTGCCGGTTTGTGAACCGAAGAGAATCGTGAGCGGTGTGAGCGTTGTAGCCGGCTTCGTTGAAGCCGGGCCGGGGTCGGCGACCCCGGCTACATTGCTGCGGGAGAACATGCCGGCGAAAAAGCCGTTGAGCCACGCGCGTTGCTCAAGCGTGAAGGGGGCGGTGTCGGGAATGAGCGGGACGGTAGGCATGTGGCGACGGAGCGTGCGAGACACGCGCCCTACGGGCTGAGAAATTCCTGGAGTTCCTTGGCAGAGTGGCGGCGCGTCCATTGGACGAAGGTCTCGCCGCGCGATTTTTTCGTCTCGTAGGTGACGAGGACTTTTTCGACGACGGTGTTGACCTCGGAGGCGCGCACGCCGCGGAAGATTTCACGCGCAATGCCCTGCTCGTGGTCCATGCCGCCGCCGAGCACGAGGTGGTAGCCTTCGGTGCCGTCGCCGAGCTTGGCCCCGATGAGACCGAGGTCGCCGCTGTAGTGCTGCGCGCAACTGTGCGGGCAGCCGGTTAAGTGGATGTTCACGGGCGACGAGAGGCCGTCGTGTTTGGCGAGGTGCTTGAAGAGCGCGACCGCGTGGCCCTTGGTGTCGGCCGCGGCATATTTGCAGCCCTTGCTGCCGGTGCAGGCGACGATGCCACCAGCGGCGGAGGACGCCTCGTGGAAAAAGCCGAGCCGCATGATCGAGCGCTTCACCGTTTCGACGAAGGAGTCGGGAATATGCGGAATGATGATGTTCTGCCAGACCGTGAGGCGGAGTTCGCCCTTGCCGAAGTTCGTCGCGAGGTCGGCGAGCGCCTGCAGCTGCTTCGAGCTGAGGCGGCCGACGGGAATACCGACGCCGATGGAATTGAAGCCGCGTTGCGATTGGCGCGCGACACCGAGCCAGCCGTGTTTGATCACCGGGCGGCGCGGTTCGCAGGCGGCGGGCGGCAGGCGGCCGAGGGGAAACGCGAGTTTCTTCTGCGTCTCTGCGAGGAATTTTTCGACGCCCCATTTTTCGAGGAGATACTTGAGGCGCGCTTTTTTTCGGTTGGTGCGGTCGCCATTCTCGGCGAACACGCGCAGCATCGCGGCAGAGACGGCGACGGCCTCGGACGGTTTGATGAGCAGGCCGGTGTCTTTGGCGAAATCGCCGTGGCCTGTGATTCCTCCGAGGGCGATACGGAAATAGATGCCGGGGGCGATGCGGGGTGAGGGCACCCCGCCCACATCAGGAAGCGAAGCGAGGGATTTTTCGGTGACGCGGCAGGCGAAGAAGCCGATGTCGTTCGTGTCCACGGCGGCGCTCAGGCTGCCGCCGTTGTCGAAGGCGATGTTAAATTTCCGCGGCAGGCCGTAGAGGTCGCGGTGATTCAGGATGTAATGGTGAATCCCTTTTGCGAAGGGCCGCACGTCGAGCAGCTCGTCGGGGTCGAAGCCGCTGTTGGGCGAGGCGGTGACGTTGCGGACGTTGTCACAGCCGGCGCCGCGCGACGCGAGGCCGAGCTCCTGGATGCGCGTCAGCACCTGCACGATCGAACGCGGCTTGAATTCGCGGAGCTGGAAATTGCCGCGCGTGGTGATGTCGATGAACCCGTTCCCCAGATCGCGCGCGAGATCGGCGAGGCCGTGGCATTGCGCGGCGGTGATCTCGCAGGCGGGCACGCGCAGGCGGAGCATGAAACTATCCTGAGCCGGGGCGACGTAAAAGAGGCCGTGGAATTTGAAGCGATAGGTGTTCTCGGCGTCGGGGAATTTGTCGGCGTCGGCGTGCGCGAGCAGCCGCTCCCATGCGTCGAGGGGATTCTCGTCGTATTTCCAGCGCTCCTCCTTGCAGAGATCGCCGAGCGGCGTGCCGAACACGGTGTCCTCGGCGGGCGGGGCGGCGAGATTGGCCGTCGTGGCGATGGTGGATACGGCGGTCAGCCGGCCGCCCGCCGTGTGGCCGACAAAGGGAAACAACCCGCCCGCGCCCACCCCGGCCATGAAGCCCGCGAGATATTCCTTCTGCTCAGGCGAAAACGACTGAGGCGTTTGAGAGTTGGATTGGAGGGCGGACTCGGCTGACACGCCGCCGCTTTAGCAGGGCCGGTGCCATAGATCGTGCGGTCTCGGATTAAAAACGTGAATTGTTTTGGGCTGAGTGATGAGGCCGGCTCATCCTAGCGGTGCAGCACGATGTAGAGGAGAATCAGGACGGCGACGAGGAGCACGGCGCTGAGCATTTTGTAGAAGCGCAGCGGATTGCGCTCGAGGAGGGGCGCGTCCTTGCGGTGGTGCCGCGTTACGCGCTCGGGATGCGCGAGGTCGTAGGCCATCTCGGAAAAATTCTGATAGCGCCGCTCGGGCGCGGGATCGAGCGCGCGCAAAATCACGGAGTCGAGCCAGGGCGGGACCGCGGAGTTGAGCCGCGTGAGCCGGCGCGGCGGGGTTTCGAAGCGCGGATTTTGAAAACGCTCGATCTCGCCATAGGGATAGGCGCCGGTGAGCGCCTCGTAGAGTGTCACGGCGATGGCGAAGATTTCCGTGCGCTCCGCCAGCGGGCCGCCGCGAAAACGCTCCGGGGCGAGATAACTCGCGGTGCCGGCGCGCGACGTCACTGAAAACAATTCCGCCGCGCTCCCGAGATCGAGGAGGCGGAACGTGACGCCCGCGGGCTCGCGCAGCACGAGGATGTTGTCGGGCTTGATGTCGCCGTGCGCAAGATCGTGGCGGAGGAGAAACTGGCCGACGCGCAGGAGAAAACGTGCGAGCTCGCGCGCGTCCTCGACTCCGAGTCGTCCGATGAGGAGGGCGGAGCGGAGAGTGGGGGCGTT